>NZ_JBSGZO010000716.1:0-3169 GCF_053611045.1 Streptomyces sp. NPDC054841
CCCTTCCGCCCCCCCCCCCCAGTTTCGGGAAGGGGCGGGGTGGGGGAAACACACCCTTCCGGCTCGGCCCGCAGAGCCTTGACCGCACGGGGCCGGGGGCGCAGACCCCGGAGGTCGAGGCACCGGTAGCCTTGCCGCCCGTGACCGCAACCTTGATCTGGACACTCGTCGGGCTCATCGCCATCGGGCTGTACCTCAGCTGGACCGCAGGACGGCTCGACCGGCTGCACTCGCGGATCGACGCCGCCCGCGCCGCGCTGGACGCCCAGCTCGTGCGGAGGGCGTCGGTCACGCAGGAGCTCGCGACGTCCGGCGTGCTGGATCCGGCCGCGTCGATCGTCCTGTACGAGGCCGCGCACGCGGCCCGCCAGGCCGAGGAGGAGCAGCGCGAGGTCGCCGAGAGCGAGCTGAGCCAGGCACTGAGGGCGGTCTTCGCGGAGCAGGCACAGGTGGACGCGGTCCGGGAGGCCCCAGGAGGCGAGGACGCCGCCGGGGAGCTGGCCGCGGCGGTGCGGCGCGTACCCATGGCGCGGCGGTTCCACAACGACGCCGTACGCGCCGCGAGGGCGCTGCGGCGGCACCGTAAGGTGCGGTGGTTCCGGCTCGCCGGACACGCCCCCTTCCCCCTCGCGTTCGAGATGGACGACGAGCCCCCCGCGGCGCTCGCGGACCGTCCGGGATCCTGAAAACGAGCCACGGGCTCCCCATTGGCCCTTGCGGTGGACTGGTTGCGGAGGGTTTTCTCTCGGTGCACCAACCCGTCACATCCGAGTGAGGTCGATCCGTGAGCACGCTTCCCACCCCCCCGCAGGCCCCCGAGACCGGCACCGCGCGCGTCAAGCGCGGCATGGCCGAGCAGCTCAAGGGCGGCGTGATCATGGACGTGGTCAACGCCGAGCAGGCGAAGATCGCCGAGGACGCGGGCGCCGTCGCCGTCATGGCCCTGGAGCGGGTCCCGGCCGACATCCGCAAGGACGGCGGCGTGGCCCGGATGTCCGACCCGAACATGATCGAGGAGATCATCGAGGCGGTCTCCATCCCGGTCATGGCCAAGTCCCGGATCGGCCACTTCGTCGAGGCCCAGGTCCTGCAGTCCCTCGGTGTCGACTACATCGACGAGTCCGAGGTGCTGACCCCGGCCGACGAGGTCAACCACTCCGACAAGTGGGCGTTCACGACCCCGTTCGTGTGCGGCGCCACCAACCTGGGCGAGGCCCTGCGCCGGATCGCCGAGGGCGCGGCCATGATCCGCTCGAAGGGCGAGGCCGGCACCGGCAACGTCGTCGAGGCCGTCCGTCACCTCCGCCAGATCAAGAACGAGATCGCCAAGCTGCGCGGCTTCGACAACAACGAGCTGTACGCCGCCGCCAAGGAGCTGCGCGCCCCGTACGAGCTCGTCGCCGAGGTGGCCCAGCTCGGCAAGCTGCCGGTCGTGCTGTTCTCCGCCGGTGGTGTCGCCACCCCGGCCGACGCCGCTCTGATGCGCCAGCTCGGTGCCGAGGGCGTCTTCGTCGGCTCCGGCATCTTCAAGTCCGGCGACCCGGCCAAGCGCGCCGCCGCCATCGTGAAGGCCACCACCTTCTACGACGACCCGAAGATCATCGCGGACGCCTCCCGCAACCTGGGCGAGGCCATGGTCGGCATCAACTGCGACACCCTGCCCGAGGCCGAGCGCTACGCGAACCGGGGCTGGTAATGACCACTCCCGGCACCCCTGTCATCGGGGTTCTGGCTCTGCAGGGCGACGTACGGGAGCACCTGATCGCCCTGGCCGCGGCCGATGCCGTGGCCAGGCCGGTCCGGCGCCCCGACGAGCTCGCCGAGGTCGACGGCCTCGTCATACCGGGCGGCGAGTCCACCACCATCTCCAAGCTGGCCCATCTCTTCGGCATGATGGAGCCGCTGCGTGAGCGGGTGCGCGCCGGAATGCCGGTGTACGGCACCTGCGCCGGCCTGATCATGCTCGCCGAGAAGATCCTCGACCCGCGCTCGGGCCAGGAGACGATCGGCGGCATCGACATGATCGTGCGCCGCAACGCCTTCGGCCGGCAGAACGAGTCGTTCGAGGCAGCCGTGGCGGTCAAGGGCATCGACGGCGACCCCGTCGAGGGCGTCTTCATCCGGGCCCCGTGGGTCGAGTCCGTGGGCGCCACGGCCGAGGTGCTCGCCGAGCACGGCGGTCACATCGTCGCCGTACGGCAGGGCAACGCGGTGGCCACCTCGTTCCACCCGGAACTGACCGGGGACCACCGTGTGCACGCCCTGTTCGTGGACATGGTGCGCGCCGCGCACTGACCAGGTCCCGGTAGGATCACAGGCGAACGCAGCAGAGATTGGTTACGCGAAGGAGACAGGCAGATGTCCGGCCACTCTAAATGGGCCACGACGAAGCACAAGAAGGCCGTGATCGACGCCAAGCGCGGCAAGCTCTTCGCGAAGCTGATCAAGAACATCGAGGTTGCGGCCCGTACGGGCGGCGCCGACGTCGACGGCAACCCGACCCTCTTCGACGCCATCCAGAAGGCGAAGAAGAGCTCGGTTCCGAACAAGAACATCGACTCCGCGGTCAAGCGCGGCGGTGGCCTTGAGGCGGGCGGCGCCGACTACGAGACGATCATGTACGAGGGTTACGGCCCGAACGGTGTCGCGGTGCTCATCGAGTGCCTCACCGACAACCGCAACCGCGCCGCCTCCGACGTCCGTGTCGCCATGACCCGCAACGGCGGCTCCATGGCCGACCCCGGCTCGGTGTCGTATCTCTTCAACCGCAAGGGCGTTGTCGTTCTGCCGAAGGCAGAGCTGTCCGAGGACGACGTGCTCGGCGCGGTCCTGGACGCGGGCGCCGAGGAGGTCAACGACCTCGGCGAGAACTTCGAGGTCATCAGCGAGGCCACCGACCTCGTCGCGGTCCGCACCGCGCTGCAGGAGGCCGGCATCGACTACGACTCGGCCGAGGCCAACTTCGTCCCGACCATGCAGGTCGAGCTGGACGAGGAGGGTGCGCGCAAGATCTTCAAGCTGATCGACGCGCTGGAGGACAGCGACGACGTGCAGAACGTCTTCGCCAACTTCGATGTCTCGGACGACGTCATGGAGAAGGTCGACGCCTGATCCGGCTGCCGGACCGGCCGCTCAACGGGCTTCGTACGACGGGCCGACGGGGACACAC
>NZ_JBSGZO010000717.1:0-3158 GCF_053611045.1 Streptomyces sp. NPDC054841
TGGGGTCTCCCCAGGCCCGGAGGGCCGAGGGGACGCATCGCAAGGCGGTGGGGGAACCTCCCAGCGGTAGCTGGGGGAGATCGCCCTCGTACTGGACGTACTTGGGCGACTTACGACAACGCGGCGAGGTGCCGCGCCAGGCGTCGCGGGCCCGCGAAGACCGACCGGACAGGACCTGACACACCCGCACGCCGGGACACGGAGAACGAGTTGAGGAGAGGCTGTGCAGTCCAAACGCGACCAGGTACACGCCCACAGTTTCATGATGGGCAGGCTCAGTTCGGGCCTGCTGATGGCCGACCCGGACGCCCCGGAGAGCCCGCTCGGGCGCACCACCCGCGGCGTGGTCTTCGGCGTACTGGTAACCGTCCTGATCGGCGCGGGCGCCGCAGTCTTCGGCCTGCTGCGCCCCGGCGGGAACGACGGCTGGCGCAGCGGTGAGCACCTGGTGGTCAACCGCGACACCGGCGCCCGGTACCTGTGGACCGGCACCGACGGCGTACTGCACCCGGTGCGCAACTACGCCTCGGCGCGGCTGATCGGCGGCTCCGACCTGGCGACCGCGGACGTCCGCACCGCCTCTCTGCGGGACGTCCCGGTGGGCGCCCCGGTCGGCATCCCCGGCGCCCCGGACGCCGTGCCCGGGCCCGACCGGCTCGACGACGGCGCCTGGCACATGTGCGTCACGGGGCCGGACGGGGCGCTGCCCGACACCTCCGGTGTCGTGGCGAGCACCGGGGTGGACAAGCCTGGGGCCACCACCGTGGTGGCCGGGGTGCCTCTGGACTCCCGTGGCATCGGCGGCGACCGCGGGGTGCTGGTACGCGGCCCGGACGGCACCGAGTACTTGGTCTGGCGGGGCAGCAGGCTGCCGCTGGACCGCGCCTCCGACGCCCGCAACGCCCTCGGCTACGGCTCCCAGCGGCCGATGCCGGTCTCGGCGGCCTTCCTCGACGCGCTGGCACCTGGCCCCGCCCTGCGCCCACCCGCGGTGTCGGGGCGCGGCGAGGAGGGCCCCGTGCTCGGTGGTGAAGCCAGCCGGATCGGCCAGCTGTTCAAGGTCAGTGTGCCCGGCGGCGGCAGCACTTATCACCTGCTGCGCAAGGACGGCCTGGTGCCGCTGACCCGGCTCGGCGCCGCCCTGGTGCTGGGCGACCCGGCCACCCAGAAGGACGCCTACCAGGGGCGGTCGCCCGAGGCGCGCACCGTCGGCGCGGACGCGCTGCGCGAGCACAGGGCGAAGGACTCCGGCTCCGCCGGATCCGAGGAACTGCCGGACACGCCGCCCAGCCCGCAGCCCGCGCCGCGCGGCACCGCGCTCTGCGCGCAGGTCGACGGCGACAACGGCGGCGCCCGGATCAGGTCGGTGCTGGTCCCTCTGACCCGGCTCGCCCCGGTCGCGGTGTCGCAGGGCACCGATCAGCCGCTGAAGCGGGCCTGTGTCCCGACGGACGCCACGGTGGTACGGCCCGGGCACGGCGCCCTGGTCCGGGCCCTGCACGCGAGTGGCGCCGCGCACGCCGGGACCACCTATCTGGTGGCGGAGAACGGCGTGAAGTACCGCGTCTCCGCCAAGGACTCGCTGGCAGCACTCGGGTACGAGGCTGCGGACATCGACTCGGTCCCGGCACCGCTGCTCGCAGCTCTCCCTACCGGCGCGGACCTTGACCCGGCCGCAGCCTCGGGCGCCGCGGCGCCCAAGGTCACGGCTCCGGAGTGCGGTGCCGCCGGTCAGTCGGGGCAGCGCGGGGGGAACGACAAGGCGGACACAGCGGGTACCACTCGCACTGCCGACACCGCACGCTGATGAAGGCAAGGGCCTCATGCCGCGCGGCGCCGACGGAGCGGAGTCGGCGAAGTCGTCACGGGGCCAAGCGCGGTGAGACACCTCAGTGAGCTCAGATACTTTTCGGTGGGCACAGATATCCTTTCGGTAGGCTCAGCTACTTCTTTCGGTAGGCTCAGCTAACTTTTCGGTTGGGCATAGATATCTTTTCGGTAGGCCGCACCCGGGGAAGTTGCGGATACGCGTCCATTGCCGGATTCGGTGCTGCCCGATGGCCGTTCGCCTTCTCCGCGTGACCGTCTTCCGTCCATATCGCGTCACCCCGCGGATGGTTCACGCCTGCCGCCCCGGACGGTCGGGCCGTGTTCATCCCGCTGAAACTTCGGGACAACTCCCTTGCCGCACACAAGAATTCTGGCGAGCTGACGGAGGCTTGAATCTTTCCTCTTGCGTTGCGCGGAACGCTGGTTTCTCTTTAATCTCGGCGGGCAACGGGGCCGATGGGACTCGTCTGAACGAAGGGAGCGCGGCATGGCGGACAGCGCCGCGAGGAAAGCGGACTATGCCAAGGGCTTGGGGGGCGTCTCCTCACTGGAGTCGGCCCGGAGCCAGGTCGAGAAGATTCAGAACAACGTCGCTGAGATCGCCGCGCGTTCGGGTGTCGGTGGCGACGAGGGCCAGGCCCTGCTGAAGCTCTTCCGCAGCTGGAACACCGAGGCGCAGAAGGTCGTCGTGCAGATCAGCAAGATGGTCGACGCGCTTCAGGAGAACGTGACCTCGGCCAACCGCCTGGCGAAGGAGAACCAGGACCTGACCGAGGTGCTCAACAGCAAGACCAGCCAGGGCGTCTTCGAAGCACTGCGCTGACCCACCTCCCCCGCGGCACCGGCCCCTTTCGGACAGGCCGGACCCGTGAGCTTCCCGGGCCCCGTCGCCCGGCCACCCGAGAGGAGACGTCATGGCCGACGGCATCATCGACGTGCAGTACCCCATGGTCCGGCACGCCATAGAAGAGCTGAAGGAACAGACCCAGCAGATCATCACGACCCTCAACAACCTGGAGGACGAGCTGAAGCCGCTCGTCACCTCCTGGGAGGGTGCGGACCAGGAGATGTACCGCGGCGTCCAGGCGGAGTGGGACCAGGCGACCAAGAACATGGCCCTGCTCCTCGGCGACAGCGGCGAGCTGGTCCAGAGCATCCACGACAACCACTCCCGCGACGAGCGCAAGAGCGCCGACAACTGGGGCAGTGTGCGGGCCCGCTAGTGCTGTGGCCGGAAAGGTTTGCCGGGAAGCTCGCGGCGTCCGGTGCGGTGCATCGCAAGGCGGAGTATCGCCCTCGTACTGGACGTACTTGGGTGATGCGACAAC
>NZ_JBSGZO010000718.1:0-3152 GCF_053611045.1 Streptomyces sp. NPDC054841
ACCGTGCCAGCTACGCCGAGTCCGACCGCGCCTTCCACCGGGCGGTCCTCTCCCTCGCCGGCAACGACCAGCTCGTAGCCGTCGCGGACGATCTCCACCGCCGTTCCCAGTGGCCGCTGGTGAGCGCCCCGGCCCCCCGCAGGGCGGACCTCGTCGCCGACGCGGCCGAACACTCGGCGCTGCTGGAGGCGCTGATCGCTCAGGACCTGGCGGTGGTGAACTCGCTGGTGCGGGAACATTTCACCGGCGCGGACGGCTGAGGCGGGGCCGTTGCCGGACGCGGTTGTTCCGCTCGCGGGCCAGAGCGTACGAGGTGCGGTGTGGGCCCTGGCGAACCAGCTCGGAGTGGCCGCGCGGACACCGGGCGAGCTGGTCGGTGCCCTGACGGCCGACGCCCGCCGGAGGGTGGTCGTCCTGCCCGATCTGAACGCCGCCCACGATCCGGACGCGATCGCCGAACTCGTGTGCGTGCTCAGGGAGTTGGGCCACATAGAGCTGATCACCGGGACCCGGTCGCAGGCGGCGGACGTGGCCGGCGCCGCGCCGGCCCTGGACGACCCCGCCGCGGTGTGCGCCGCGGACCCGTCGCGGGTGACGACCGCCTACGAGCACCACGCCGACCCGCAGGAAGACCACGGCGGCCTGCGGACGGCCTGGTTCCGGGCCGGCCCGTCGCTGATCCGCGACCAGCCGGTCTCCGAGCGGGCCCTGGTCCTGCTCACCGCCCTCGGCGACGACGCGGACCCGCGGCTGCGCCCCGCCCTCACCGCTCTCGCCGCCGACGCGCCCTGGCAGGCCGACTGGACCCGGGTACGCGGCGACGTCAGCCCGCCCTGGCCGGGTCCGGTGGCCGCACTCGCCCACGGCACCGGCCGCTGGGCGGGCCATCTGCTGGTGGCGGACCAGCGCGGCACGGTCCGCTCGCTGCACCCGGCCGACGCCGAGCCCGCGGCGGGCTCCGCCCCCATGTCCGTACGGATCAAGGCACTCGCGCCCGTACCCGACGGCACCCTGCTGATGCTGGACGAGCGGGGACGCCTGCACACCCACGGCCGTACGCCCCTGACGGAAGCCGTCACCGCCACGCTGGCGAAGCACCCGGGCACGGCGCTGGCCGCCACCGACGGCCTCGTACTCGCCGGGGACCGGCACGGCTCGCTGCACGCGTTCGGTCCGCGGGGCATGCACCAGGCGGCGCCGCACCGCGGCCGGGTCACGTCCCTGACCGTGGTCCGCCGTCCCGCACCGCTGGTCTGCAGCGGAGGCGCGGACGGCACGGTCCGCACCTGGTCCCCGGGCAGGCCTCCGGCGTCCGCCCCTGTCGCCGAGCGTTCCTGTCCCGTGGTCGCCCTCGCGGGCGAGGGCCCGGCCCTGGCGGTCGCCTGGGCCGACGGCCTCGTGGAACTCCATGACATCGGCACGGGCGAGGTCCTGGGCTTCCGCCCGGGCCCGCCGGTCCGCGCGGTGGCGGTGGTCGCGGACCGGTCGGTGGTCATCGGCACGGACGAGGCACTGATCCGCCTGACGGCGCGGTCCGCCCACTGACGTCGGGCGCGGACCTGCCACGCGGGCCGCCCAGGGCTTCAGAGCATCTTCTTCGGACCTTCGGCCTGCGCTACGGCCGGCCCTTCGACCTGTGCTTCAGCCTTCTCTTCGGTCTGCGCTTGGGCCTGTGCTTCAGCCAGCTCTTCGGCCTGTGTTTCGCTGCGCTTGCGCCGCCACACGGCGAGGACCCCGATGCCTCCCGCGGCGACGAAGAAGCCCAGCTTCACGGCGGCTTTGACGGAGAGCCAGGCGATGCCCCAGCGCCAGCCCCAGCCCAGCCACCACCCGGCCGCGTAGATGGCCCCCGCGGCGAGAAGTCCCGCCGCGACGCCCAGGGCGGTGCGCGTCCACTTCCGTCCGTCGGTGTCTTCCCCCGTGTCACTGTTCATGTGGATCACGCTAGGGGCCGTGCCGCCCGGCCTCGTCGGCTCTAAGGACGATCGCGCCGACGACTTTCGTCGCGGCATGCGCCCGGGAGGCGAGCCGAAGGTCGCAAGTCCGGCGGCTCGGGAGGGGTTTGCCGGTCTGTGCCGACCGGGGATGCGTCAGGCCGCCGGCGCTGGTGGTGCCAACTGGTCCGCGAGCCACGTCGGTACGCCGCCCAGCAGCCGGAACAGCCGGGTGGCCTCGGCGCGCAACCGGCCCGCCTCCGGCTCCGGTTCGGTGTCGGCGAGGGCGGCGAGCGCCGGAGCCGTGCCGACGAGATAGCCCAGCTCCTCGCGGATACGGAGGGACTCCGTGAAGCCGTGCCGGGCCTCGGCCAGTTCGCCGTCGCGCAGCGCGAGCGCGGCGAGATGGCGCCAGGTGAACGACAGCAGCAGGGTGTCGCCGTGGGCGACGGCGCCCGCGTGCGCGCGGTGGTAGGCGGCCCGAGCGGCCTGCGGGGAGTCGGCGAGGTGTTCGGCGATCAGACCGCGGCGGAAGTCGAGGAGGGGGCGGCCGGGCGCGGCCGGATCGAGCAGGGCGGCCGCCCGGCCGAGCGCGGCGCGCGCCTCGTCCGCCCGGTCACGCACGTTCAGCACGGTCGACGCGTACGCGAGTTGCCCGCGTTCGCAGGCCGCCGCGCCCCGCTCGTCGTCGTCGCCGGCCGCGGCCTCCGCGGTACGCAGGGCGTCCTCCGCGTCCGCCCAGCCCTTGCCGGTGAACAGACAGCGCTCGACGAGCAGTGCCGCGCGCTGCAGCGTGAGCGCGGGAGACCCGGTGTGCGGGGCGAGCAGCGCCGCCGCGTCGGCCCAACAGCCGCGCGAACGCAGCCGCCATACCGCGGTCTGGAGTGGATCGTCACCTGCTGTGGTTCCGGTACCAGACATGGCGGTATGCGCCACATTGCCCTCCCCGAGCGCGCCATTGTGCTGTTGAGTCAGACCGAATCTCAGCATGGATCGGCGTGCCTGGCCAAGGGGTCTGGTGAATGAATTCACAATCGCCGTGGGTTTAGCCGGTGCGGGCTCATGGAATTCGCCGGGATTCAACGGCCCACTGATCAGCTTTTTCTCATTCGGGTGAACGGGCGTACGCCGATTGACATCCGGTGCCGTGGGAGGCCGGCCTCGGCAGAACTTCTCCACCGGAGGCGAGGGTTGGGCGCGGGGCGGGCGCAGCGGCCG
>NZ_JBSGZO010000719.1:0-3138 GCF_053611045.1 Streptomyces sp. NPDC054841
GACCCGGTGAGGCCGCGGGCGGAGTGCCCGTCGTCGAGAAGGGCAAGCTCACCACCTGTACGCACCTGCCGTATCCGCCGTTCCAGTTCGAGCAGGGCGGCAAGGTCGTCGGCTTCGACGTGGCGCTGATCGATCTGGTGGCGAAGAACTTGAAGGTCGAACAGAAGATCCTCGACACGCCCTTCGAGAACTTCAAGACCGGTGCGTTCCTGAACTCCGGGGAGTGCGACCTCGCCGCCGCGGGCATGACGATCACCGATGAGCGCAAGAAGAACGTGGACTTCTCGATCCCGTACTTCGACGCCACCCAGGCTCTGCTGGCGTCCAAGAAGAGCGGTGTGACCTCGCTCGCCGACGTCAAGGCCAAGAACGCGAAGCTGGGCGCGCAGGCGGAGACCACGGGTGAGAGCTACGCGAAGTCGCAGGGGTTCGACCCGGTCGCCTTCGAGAGCTCCGACGCCGTGCTCAACGGGCTGCGTACGGGACAGGTCGACGCCGTGGTGATCGACTATCCCGTCGTCCAGGGCTGGCTCAAGGACAAGGCCAACGCCGACGCGTTCGCCCTCGGGCAGAACATCGAGACCGGTGAGCAGTACGGCTTCTCCGTGAAGAAGGGCAACGACAAGCTGCGGGCCGCCATCGACAAGGCGATCACGGACGCCAAGGCGGACGGTACGTACGACAAGCTGTACGAGCAGTGGATCGGGCCGCTGCCCAAGGGACAGTCGTGACGTCTCGGCTGACCAGGCGGCAGCGTCGCCGTGTCTCCCAGGGCGTCCAGTACGCGGTCTTCGTCGCCGTGGTGGTCCTGGTCGCCGTGCTGGCCGACTGGGGCAGGCTGCAGAACCAGTTCGCGCAGAAGGACCTGGCGAGCGAGCTGTTCCCGGACATCATCACCATCGCGCTGCGCAACACGGTGGTGTACACGATGTCGGGCTTCGCGTTCGGCCTGGTCCTGGGCATGGTCATCGCGCTGATGCGGCTGTCGTCGGTGGCACCGTACAGATGGGTCGCCAGTGTCTACATCGAGCTCTTCCGCGGTCTGCCGGCCCTGCTGATCTTCATTTTCGTGGGGGTGGCGGTACCGCTGGCGTTCCCGGGGACGGAGATCCCGGGCGGCGTGTACGGCAAGGTCGCCCTCGGCCTCGGTCTGGTCGCCGCCGCGTACATGGCGGAGACGATCAGGGCCGGGATCCAGGCCGTGCCCAAGGGGCAGATGGAAGCGGCGCGCTCGCTGGGGTTCTCGCACGCCCGGGCGATGGTGTCGGTGATCATCCCGCAGGCGTTCCGGATCGTCATCCCGCCGCTGACGAACGAGCTGGTGCTGCTGTTCAAGGACTCGTCGCTGGTGCTGTTCCTGGGTGTCACGCTGAACGAGCGGGAACTGACCAAGTTCGGCCGGGATCTGGCCAGTCAGACCGCGAACTCCACGCCCATCCTCGTCGCCGGGCTGTGCTACCTGCTGGTGACGATTCCGCTGAGTCTCGTCGTACGCCGACTCGAGGCCCGCACCGAGAAGGCCAGGTGAGGACGAGATGTCACAGAACGAGATCGAGATCCGGGGCCTGCACAAGTCGTTCGGTGAGAACGAGGTGCTGCGCGGCATCGACCTGGACATCGCGAGGGGCGAGGTGGTGTGCGTCATCGGGCCGTCCGGCTCCGGCAAGTCGACGCTGCTGCGGTGTGTGAACCTGCTGGAGGAGCCGACCGCGGGGCAGGTGTTCGTCGGCGGTACTGAAGTCACCGATCTCGATGTCGACATCGATGCGGTACGGCGCCGGATCGGCATGGTCTTCCAGCAGTTCAACCTCTTCCCGCATGTGACGGTTACGGAGAACCTCACGCTGCCGCAGCGGCGGGTACTGAAGCGGGACAAGGCACGGGCGGCGGCCGTGGCGCGGGAGAACCTGGAGCGGGTGGGTCTCGCCGACAAGGCCGGCGCCTATCCGGCGCAGCTGTCGGGCGGGCAGCAGCAGCGTGTGGCGATCGCCCGGGCGCTGGTGATGGATCCGGCGGTCATGCTCTTCGACGAGCCGACCTCGGCGCTCGACCCGGAGCTGGTCGCGGAGGTACTGGCCGTGATGCGGGTGCTGGCCGGGGAGGGCATGACGATGATGGTCGTCACCCACGAGATGAGCTTCGCCCGGGAGGTCGCCGACCGCGTGGTGTTCATGGACGGCGGCGTCATCGTCGAACAGGGCCCGGCGGAACAGGTGGTGGGCGACCCACGGCACGAGCGGACGAGGAACTTCCTCAACCGGATCCTGGATCCGGCGGCCGCGGAGGAGCCGGGGGCGGGCCCGCGTCGGGGTGGCGCCGACGGGGACGTACGCAAGGAGAACCCCTGAGCGGTGACTGCCGGCCGGTGAGAGCTCACGCCCTGGCTCAGGCGGCGAGCAGGAGGGAACCGACGGTGGCGAGGACATAGCCCCGTGACGACGACGGGCGCGTGCGGCAGGTCCCGGGATCAGAACAACCTGGCGAACCTGCCGATTAGCGTGCAACCATATGGTTTTCGGGAGTGTCTCCCCTTGTGACACCACTGTCCCCGTATCAGGAGAAATGGGGGGACGCCATGTATTACCGTCCGCGCCTTGCGGCTCTCGCCGCGGGTGTTCTTCTCACCGCCGGGGTCGCCGCGACACTCCCGGCTTCCGCAGCTCCGCCGCACTCCGCCGCGCCGCACACCGCGCTCGTCACGAACGCCCGCTGGGGTGGGCATGGGTCCTTCGACCGGATCGTCATCGATGTACGCGGCACACTGCCGCCGGTCACCGTGAAACCGGTGAAGGTGCTGCAGTACGACGGTTCGGGGAAGAAGGTCCCGCTCGCCGGGAAGTACTTCCTGGAGATCAAGCTCGCTCCGGCCGCCGCCCACAATGACGCGGGCAGGTCCGTCTACAACGGTCCGCAGCTGACCAGGATCTGGCTGCCCACGCTCAAAGGGCTCGCTCTGACGGGCGACTTCGAGGGGGTGGTCACCTTCGGGGCCGCCTTCGACACCAAGCCGGTGTACAAGACCGCGAAGCTGCATGCGCCGGAGCGCTTCGTGATCGATGTCCGCCGCCCGTCCCCCGGCTGCGGCGCATGACCGCGTGCGGGGCGACGGCGCTGGTCGCCATCGCACGCTGAGGGCTG
>NZ_JBSGZO010000720.1:0-3137 GCF_053611045.1 Streptomyces sp. NPDC054841
AGCCCCACGTCACGAGCCTGGGAAGACCGTGAAACGAATCGAAACCCTCACCGAACACGTCCGCCTGAAACAGCAGCGAGGTTAATGATCAAGCTAAGAGGGCGTTTGGGGTAGGCAGATTGCCCTTGATGCCCTAGTAAGTTCCTCGCCAGGTGGGAGTGGTCTCGTCCGTTATGCGCCTGGCGAGGTTGTCGATCGAGGCGGTGTGGATCATGGCTTCGGAGCTGGCGGTGAGGGTCTCGTAGTCGCGGGCGAGACGGCGGTGCATCATGATCCAACCGATACTCCGCTCTCCCACCCAGCGCCTTTTCACGACGTGAAACCCACGGGGCGTTCTTGAAGCCGGTGTCGACCCAGCTCTTGGAGATGGTCGGGTACGTCTCCTTCGCCTGGTCGAGGAGGCGTATTCCCAGGGCGTTCTCCGAGAGGCCGGCTGTGACGGTCACAGCGAGGATGAGGCCGATTGTGTCGGTGAGGATGCCGCGCTTCCTCCCCACGATCTTCTTGGCTGCATCCGTTCCCTGGCTGGTCAGGGGCACGTTGCTGGAGGTCTTCACGCTCTGAGTGTCGATCACGGAGGCGGTCGGCTCGGGCTTGCGCCCTTCCTTCACCCGGGCCAGGCCCGTCAGGTCGTAATTGAGCTGGGCGAAGATTCCTTCGTCGCGCCAGGCCGCGTAGTAGGCGTAGACGGTGCCGTGGTTCGGGAAGTCATGCGGGAGGTATTTCCAGGGAATTCCCGTGCGGTTGACGTAGAGGATCGCGTTGAAGACGTCCCGTAAATCGACCTTGGCCGGCTGTCCGGTTGGTCTGCGGTCGAGCCGGGCCTTTCTCCAGGCCGTCAACGTCGGCTCGATCAGGGCCCATCGGGCGTCGGACAGGTCGCTGGGGTACGGCTTGCGGTCACTCACGGCGTGTGACGGAGACGGACCAACTGATCTCCGGCAAAGCGGCCAGCCACCTCGACCGCGGGTGGTCTCTCGTGGATCGACCAGGCAAGCAGGGAGTGACGCCATTCGCCCGCGGTCGACAGACTCTGCCGGTGGGGCCGCGGAGCGCAGCGGAGGAGACCAGGGCGAGAGAGCAGAAGACGCCACCGCTGTGGTCTTCATGGTCGTCGAGCTGGTTTGTTCGGTGGGCCGCGTTTTGGTCAATCTCAAAGTCGTTTCTTGCGTGGACGGTTCACCTGTGTTGATGCGTGAGTGAGCCTGCTGTTGCTGCTCTGGGGAGGGCGCAGTGCGCATGCACGGCGAACGGTTCGGGGTACGTCTGTCCACGCATTGGCGGTCGCTGACGGTTGGCGCGCTGGTGCTGGCGCTAGTACTCCAGCCGTAGTTCGGTATCTGGGCTGGTCAGCGGACTGGTGGCGTGGAGTGTAGCGGGGCGCCAGGTGGGCGGGACGGACTTCCCCACCGCGCCCCACGAACGAGTGCTCTGCCGCATGCCTGTGAGCTGGTGCGAGCAGTCCCTCGACATGCTCAACGATGCGCCGGTGAATGTGTGGGATCGGGAACTCGAAGAACTCTTCCTGCGGACCGGGAGCCGCTTCACCCGGATCGAGCCCCGCAGGCGGATGCGGGACTACGTACGCGGCCTGCTCGCTCCGGTCGGCCGCAAGAACGGGTGGCAGCTCGCCGAGTGGGCCGGCCACGCCACCCCGGACGGACTGCAATACCTGCTCTCCCGCAGCCGCTGGGACGCCGACAGTGTCCGCGATGACCTGCAGCAGTACGTGGCCGACCAACTCGGCCATGACGACGGCGTGTTGATCGTCGACGACACCGGCTTCATCAAGAAGGGGACCACCTCCGCCGGAGTGCAGCGCCAATACTCCGGCACCGCCGGACGCACCGAAAATTGCCAAATTGGCGTGTTCGCCGCCTATGCCACCAGTCGGGGACACGCCCTCGTCGACCGTGACCTCTATTTGCCCAGGTCCTGGACCGACGACCGCGACCGCTGCCAGGCCGCTCACATCCCCGACGACCGTACTTTCGCCACCAAGAACGCCCTCGCCCGCGACATGGTCCGCCGGGCCCATGCCTCCCCGCTGCGTTTCCGCTGGGTCACCGTGGACGCCGCCTACGGCCAGGACAGCCGCTTCCGCCGCTTCCTCGAAGACGACCTGAAGCTCCACTACGTCGTGGCCGTCCCTAAGTCCCAGCAGGTCCACGGCCCGCGCATTGAGGACCGTATCCGCCGTGAGGCCCCGCCGGAGGCATGGCAGCGCTTGTCCGCCGGCCCCGGAGCCAAAGGCGAACGCTGCTACGACTGGGCCGGCGCCCTCCTGCCCGTCGTCGAGGAACGCGACGGCGACAAGCCCACCCGCAGGCGGTGGATGCTGGCCCGCCGCAGCATCACCGACCCCGAGGACATCGCCTACTTCCTGGCCAGCGCTCCGCTGGACGCCACCCTCGCCGACCTGGCCCGGATCGCCGGATGCCGCTGGAAGATCGAAGAATGCTTCCAGTCCGCGAAGAACGAGTGCGGCCTCGACGAGTACGAGGTCCGCCGTTACACCGGCTGGTACCGGCACATCACGCTCGCCATGCTCGCCCACGCGTTCCTCGCCGCCATCGCCGCCCAGGAACGCGAAAGGGGGGCCCCGGCGACGACACGCCCGATCTCGTGGACCTCACACCGGCCGAGATCCGCCGTCTCCTGGCAGCTGAACCCCCGCACCACCCCGCACGCCACAACCACACGCTGACCTGGTCACGGTGGAGACGACGCCACCAGGCACGCGCCCGCCAGAGCCACTACGAACGGCGCGGCCACCTATTCGCCGGGGCGCGGTGGGGAAGTCCGTCCCGCCCACCTGGCGCCCCGCTACACTCCACGCCACCAGGCCGCTGACCAGCCCAGATACCGAACTACGGCTGGAGTACTAACGCGCGTGGCGGCCAACGCCGTTACTTCGCAGTAGTGTTGTCGCCCGACATCGCCGTCACCGTTTTTCACCGGATTAAGCGTCCCGCCCTCCAGCCTGGCCGGGAAGAACGCACGGCCCGGCAATCACACCGGCATAACGGCTGCCCGTCCTGTGACTGATCTCCCTTCGCTCCGCCCGGTCCTCGCCCACCCCGGGAACCCCGGGCGGGCGAGGACCGGACAGGCCGACCGGCCGCCGCGCGCTGCCT
>NZ_JBSGZO010000721.1:0-3129 GCF_053611045.1 Streptomyces sp. NPDC054841
TCCCCCCGCGGGGCGGCGGCCCGCTGCTCGGGCGACGCCGCGCCGCGCGCCTCGGCCCGTACCGTCAGCGCGTCCATCCGGCCCTCGCGGGTCAGCCGCAGCTGGAAGTGCGGGGCGACACCCGGCGTACGCAGCACGATCTCCTCGATCTGGGTGGGGAAGAGATTCACCCCACGCAGGATGATCATGTCGTCGCTGCGGCCGGTGACCTTCTCCATCCGCCGGAACACCCGCGCCGTCCCCGGCAGCAGTCGCGTCAGATCCCGGGTCCGGTACCGGATCACCGGCATCGCTTCCTTGGTGAGCGAGGTGAACACCAGCTCTCCCTCCTCCCCGTCCGGCAGCACCTCGCCCGTGAACGGATCCACGACCTCCGGGTAGAAGTGGTCCTCCCAGATGTGCAGGCCGTCCTTGGTCTCGACGCACTCCTGTGCCACGCCCGGACCGATCACCTCGGACAGCCCGTAGATGTCGACCGCGTCGATCGCGAACCGCTCCTCGATCTCGCGCCGCATCTCCTCGGTCCACGGCTCCGCGCCGAAGATCCCGACCTTGAGCGAGGTCGTCCGTGGATCGATGTCCTGCCGCTCGAACTCGTCCAGCAGTGTCAGCATGTACGAGGGTGTCACCATGATGATCTCGGGCCGGAAGTCCTGGATCAGCTGGACCTGTCGGGACGTCATCCCGCCCGACGCCGGGATGACCGTGCAGCCGAGCCGCTCCGCCCCGTAGTGCGCGCCGAGGCCGCCGGTGAACAGCCCGTATCCGTAGGCCACATGAACCTTGTGCCCGGGCCGCCCGCCGGCCGCGCGGATCGAGCGGGCCACGACGTCCGCCCAGGTGTCGAGGTCGCGGTCGGTGTAGCCGACGACCGTGGGGCGCCCGGTCGTGCCGCTGGAGGCGTGGATGCGCCGTACCCGTGACTGCTCCACAGCGAACATCCCGAACGGGTAGTGATCGCGCAGATCGGCCTTCGTGGTGAACGGAAAGCGGGCGAGATCGTCGAGCGAGCGGCAGTCCTCGGGCCGCAGCCCCGCCTTGTCGAACGACTCCCGGTAGAAGCCGACGTTCTCGTACGCATGGCGCAGGGTGGCCCGCAGCCGTTCCAGCTGCAGGGCCCGGAGCTCCTCGCGACTCAGTCGCTCCCCGGCGTCCAGCAGATCCGCCAGGTCCGTGAGATCCGTGAGATGCGTGAGATCCGTCCTGTCCGTCATACGGAAGACTCCCGAGTCACCATCGCAAGTCGGACGACCGATCATTCGGTCGTGCTGTCCGGAATCAGTAATCCAGCCACTCGCCCGGGCGTCAAGACCGGTGTCACCAGGACCCTGACCCATCCCGGGCCGCGGAAGTGAGCGAAGCCCCCGAAGTCTCTCCGGGGCCTGTTCATGCCCTGAGGGTTCATGTCCTGCGGGTTCATGCCCGGTGGGCGTGATCGCCTACGGCGTAACGGACCCGCGATCCCGGGAACCCGTTGGCAGGATCGCGGACACCCGGAGAAGATCGCGGTATGCCGAGCTTCAGCGCGTACGACGGGACCACACTCGCTTACCACGTCGAGGGGGCGGGGGAGCCGCTCATCTGTCTTCCGGGGGGACCGATGCGGGCATCCGCCTACTTCGGTGACCTGGGTGGGCTCGGCGCACACCGCACACTCGTTCGGCTCGACCTGCGCGGCACCGGTGACTCCGCGGTGCCGGACGACCCGGCGACGTATCGCTGTGACCGGCTCGTCGACGATGTCGAGGCGCTGCGGGCGCATCTCGGACTCGACTCCGCCGACTTCCTCGGACACTCGGCCTCGGGCAACCTCGCGCTGCTGTACGCCGCCGCGCACCCCGAGCGGGTGCGCTCACTGACCCTCGTCACCCCCGGCACCCGCGCCCTCGGCGTCGAGGCCACCGAACAGGACTGGCGCGATGCCGTAGCGCTGCGCCACAGCGAGTCCTGGTACCCCGAGGGCCGCGCCGCCTGGGAGGCGTTCTGGGCGGGCGGGGACGCCGACGACCTCTGGCCGGACATCGTGCCGTTCATGTACGGCCGCTGGGACGCCGCCGCCAGGGCGCACGCGGCGGACGACGCACACCAGGCCAACCCGCAGGCGCGACGCGCCTACTTCGCGGACGGCGCCTTCGACCCGGCCGCCACGCTGAAGGCCGTCGCGGCCCTGGACGCGCCGGTCCTCGTGCTCGCAGGCGAGTACGACGGAGGGCCCACCCCGGCCCGCGCCGCGGAGATCGCCGCGCTTTTCCCGCACGGGACGACCGCCGTCCAGCGCGGCGCCGGCCACTATCCCTGGCTGGACGACCCCGGCGCCTTCACCCGTACCGTCGCCGCCTTCCTCGACCCCGCCGTACGTAGCGTCGAGGCCCCCGACGGGACGCGTCTCGCCTACCGCACCTGGGGCGAGGAGAGCGCCCCGCCCGTCGTCCTCGCCCACGGACGCGGCGGCAGCAGCCGGGACTGGACGCAGATCGCGGAACAGCTCGCGGCCACCCGCCGGGTGTACGCCATCGACTTCCGCGGCCATGGGCTGAGCGACTGGCCCGGCACCTACTCCTTCGAACTCTTCCGCGACGACCTGCGCGCGCTCATCACGTCCCTGGGGCTGCGCGGTACGGACCTGATCGGGCACTCGATGGGCGGGGCGGCCGGGTATCTGCTGGCCGAGGACGAGCCGGAGCTGCTGGGCCGCCTGGTCGTCGAGGACGCGGCGCCGCTCGTTGCGCTCGACCCGCCGCGCGCCCCGGCCGAACGGCCCGCCGGCGTCCTCGACTTCGACTGGCCGGTGGTCCCCTCTCTCGATGCCCAGCTCAACGAGCCCGACCCGGCGTGGCGCGCGCGCCTCGGCGCCATCAGCGCTCCGACCCTGGTGATCGGGGGTGGGGCGACGAGTCATATCGATCAGGAGGAGCTGGCGCGGCTGGCGGCACTGATCCCCGCGGGGCGGCTCGTCACGATCGAGGCCGGGCATCTCGTCCATGAGGCGCGGCCGGAGGAGTTCCTGGCAGCGCTGAGGGAGTTCGGCATCTGATGCCGGCAGATCACTCCAGCAGCTGATTCCGGCACCAGAATCCCGGCGGCGCCGATTCCGGACCCGGCGCTGACTCCGAAAGCCGTGTCGGACGG
>NZ_JBSGZO010000722.1:0-3115 GCF_053611045.1 Streptomyces sp. NPDC054841
GGCTGCACTCCTACAATCACCACCGCGGACACACCGCGCTCGCAGGCAAACCACCCGCCAGCCGCGTCCCCAACCTCACAGGGCAATACACCTAGTCCTCCGCCCGCTGGGTGACGGCCGCCTCGGTACGGTCCCCGAGGAACTCGTACCAGCGGCGCTGCAGGCACACGTAGCTCACATCGGCCTCCACCAGGCTGAGGAAGGCCATTACGGTCTCGGCCAGGCGTCCCTGCAGGCCCGAATCGGCGAGGAGGCCGTCCTCGGTGAAGCCCTGGTGCGACTTGGCGAGGCTGAACATGTCCGGATAGACGCGGGTGCCGAGGTGTTCCAGGGGAACCCTCAGCGACCACAGCCCGCGGTTGCCGCCCACCATGGACGGGGAGGCGGACAGAAGCATCGCGTGCTTGGACTTGAACGGCTGCGGCTGGACGCGGGAGACCCAGTCGATCGCGTTCTTCAGCACTCCGGGCATGGAGGCGTTGTACTCCGGGGAGGAGATCACGAAGGCGTCGCAGCGTTCGAGCCGGTCGCGCAGCGCGAGCGCGCCCGTCGGCAGGCCTTCCTCGTCCTCCAGATCGCCGTCGTAGAGGGGCATGTCGAAGTCGCGCATGGTGGCGAGGTCGACGGTGGCGCCGGTGTCGGCGATCAGGCGGGCCACGAGGGAGGCCAGGCGGGCGTTGATGGACCCGGCCCGCAGCGCCGCGCCGAACACCAGCACCCGCAGGGGACCGGGGTGCGCGTCCGTGGGCATGGGGAACTTCCTTCCGGCGTGCGGCCGCCCGGCCAGGACGCCATGAGACCAGTGTGGTCCCGGGTAGGGCCGTCACGCGATCGGAGCGGGCCTTCCGGGCGAGGTTCGACCTCGCCTGGGGCGGCGTCCTGGCCAGGGGCCTGATCAGCACCTGGCAGGTGTCTGCTCAGTGCTTCGTCGCTTTGCGGACCCGGTCGGCCGCCTTCTCCGCCATCTCCTGTGCCTTGCCGCGCAGCTGGTCTCCCTTGCCGTGCCTGACCATGGACTTGTCGCCCATGGTCTTGCCCAGGGTTTCCTTCAGCTTGCCCTTGATCTGTTTTGCCTTGGCGTTGCCCTGCATCAGGATCGCTGTCCTCTCGGGATCAGGTGGGGTACGTCCGCACCTGTTCACCCTGCGCCCGCGTACGGGACGGCGCAAACGCTCGCCCCGTTCGCCGTTCGTCTCAGCCGGCGACCGTGAGGACGATCTTTCCCTTCGTGCGGCCGCTCTCGCCGATCTCGTGGGCCTTGGCGGCCTGTTCGAGGGGGAGCACGGTGTCGATCTCGACGCGCAGCCCGCCCGACTCGACGAGCGCGGCGATCTCCTTCAGGCCCGAGTGGTCGGGTTCGACGATCGTGAAGCCGGCGCGGAGGCCGAGCTCGGCGGCCCGGGGCCTCCAGGTGGGTCTCGGCCGGGGAGGCCACGGAGACGAGCGTGCCGCCCCGGCGGAGGGTCCGGAGGGAGCGGGGGCCGTAGTCCCCGACCGGAGCACGTTCCGCGGCACGGTCCTCGACACGTCCCGCGACACTCCCCGCGGTACGGCTCGCGACACGTCCCGCGACACTCCCCGCGGTACGGCTCGCGACACGTCCCGCGACACTCCCCGCGGTACGGCTCGCGACACGTCCGGCAGTGGCCGGACGCGGCAGTGAGCCGGCGTTCAGGTGAGGTGAACGCGCCCCGCCCACCCGGCGTCGAGGCGGGGTGAACGCACCCGCCCACCCGGAGTAAGGGGCCCACCCCGCTGCGTCCCTATACTGCGCTCATGCCGCCAACAGCCCGCACACCAGCCCACCACCCCTGGCCCGTGGCCGGTCGGATATGACCGCGACCGGCACCCCCGTCCGCGACCGCCGCCGTATCCTCGCCGATCTCACGCCCCTGCGCGCCTCCGTCCACTACCGGCGGCTCTGGTTCGGGAACACCGTCTCCTGGATCGGTCAGGGCATGACGACCCTGGCGATCTCCCTCCAGGTGTACGACATCACCCACTCGACGTTCTCCGTCGGGCTCGTCGGGCTCTTCTCCCTCGTTCCGCTGATCGTCTTCGGGCTGTACGGCGGCGCCGTCGCCGACACCGTCGACCGGCGCAGGCTCGGACTGTTCAGCGCGACCGGGTCCGCGGTGCTGTCGGCCGCGCTCGCCACCGCCGCGTTCGCGGGGTTCCACCACGTGTGGTTCCTGTACGCGGTGGTGTCCGGGCAAGCGGTGTGCGCCGCGCTCAACGCGCCCGCTCGCAGCGCGATGATCCCCCGGCTGCTGCCGGCCGAACAGCTGCCCGCCGCCAACGCCCTCAACTCCATGACGATGACGTCCGGCATGCTGATCGGGCCGATGCTGGGCGGCGTCATCGTCGGATACGGCGGCTACCAGGCCGCGTACCTCATCGACGCCGTCGCGTTCGGCGCAGCGCTCTACGCCATGTGGCGGCTGCCGTCGATGCTCCCCGACCGGGACCGTACGGACACGAAGCGGGCCTCGGTCCTCGACGGGCTGCGCTTCCTCGCCACCCGCCCCAACATCCGCATGACCTTCTTCTCCGACTTCTGCGCGATGATCCTGGCGAAGCCGACGGCGCTGTTCCCCGCCGTCGCCGTGCTCTGGTACGGCGGGGACGCCCGCACGACCGGTCTCCTCGTCGCCGCCCCCGCCGTCGGCGCGCTGCTCGGCGGTGTGTTCTCCGGCTGGCTGGGGCGGATCCGGCGGCACGGGGTGGCGATCCTGCTCGCCGTCGCGGCCTGGGGAGCGGCGATCGCGGTGTTCGGACTGACCAGGAACCTCTGGCTCGGGCTGTTCTTCCTCGCCCTCGCGGGCTGCGCCGACACCGTCTCCATGGTGTTCCGGAACACCATGCTCCAGGCAGCGGCGCCGGACGAGATGCGCGGACGGCTCCAGGGCGTCTTCATCGTCGTCGTCGCGGGTGGACCGCGCCTGGGGGACTTCCTCGCGGGATCGGTCGCCGACCTCACCTCGCCGGTGGTCGCCATCACCGGCGGCGGACTCGCCTGTGTCCTGGCGATCGGTCTGCTCGCCCTGCGTGGACGGGGATTCGTGCGGTACGACGCCCGCGAACCGACGCCGTAGAGCGGCGCCCCCGCGGGGGC
>NZ_JBSGZO010000723.1:0-3106 GCF_053611045.1 Streptomyces sp. NPDC054841
TGACGGTCACCCAGAACGGGCGGCTGCTGCACCGGGGCCGTCTGCCGCGGGCGGCGGATCCGGAGCGCTCGGTGGCGGTCCCGGCGCATTGGGCGGCCGGGTGGACGGCGGAGGAGGTCCGGTGCGCATCGGCCTGGGCCGGCGCTGAACCGGCCCTGTACCGAATCCTCAACCGGACCGGCGGTCAGTGCCCTTGACCAGGCGTTCGACAACGAGTTCGCGCCCCAGCGGAAGGCCCGGCCGGCTCCTGGGCCCGGCGCCGGGCCGTCCGCCTCAGGCTGAGCCTCAGCCTCAGGGCGCGCTCCAGACGGTGGTGGTGTTGCAGAACTCCTTGATGCCGTGCCCGGACAGTTCGCGCCCGTAGCCGGATCGCTTGACGCCACCGAACGGCATCGCCGGATGCGAGGCCGTCATGCCGTTGAAGAAGACACCGCCTGCTTCGAGGTCGCGTACGAACCGGTCCACCTCGGCGTCGTCACGGGTCCAGACGTTCGAACTCAGCCCGAAGGGACTGTCGTTGGCGAGGGAGACCGCCTCGTCGAGGTCCGCCACGCGGTAGACGGTCGCCACCGGTCCGAAGGTCTCCTCGCGGTGGATGCGCATCTCCTCGGTGATCCCGGTGAGGACGGTCGGGAGGTAGAACCAGCCGTTCGGCTGGTCCCCCGGCCGGCCCGCCCCGCACAGCGCGTGCGCGCCGAGCCGTACGGCGTCGTCGACCAGTTCCTCCAGGTCGGCGCGTCCCTGCTCGGTGGCGAGCGGACCGACCTCGGTGGACTCCTCCAGCGGGTCACCGACGGTGAGTGCCTCCATCCGGGCGGCGAACCGCTCGGTGAAGGCGTCGTAGACGTCCTCGTGGACGATGAAGCGTTTCGCCGCGATGCAGGACTGCCCGTTGTTCTGCACGCGCGCGGTGACCGCGGTCCGCGCGGCCTTGTCGACGTCCGCCGACGGCATGACGACATACGGGTCGCTGCCGCCCAGCTCCAGGACGGTCTTCTTCACCTCGTCCCCGGCGATCGACGCGACCGACCGTCCGGCGGGCTCGCTGCCGGTGAGCGTCGCGGCGGCGACCCGGGGGTCGCGCAGGACGCCCTCGACCGCGCCCGAGCCGATCAGCAGGGTCTGGAAGCAGCCATCGGGGAAGCCCGCCCGGTGGAAGAGATCACCCAGGTAGAGGGCGGTCTGCGGGACGTTCGACGCGTGCTTGAGCAACCCCGTGTTGCCGGCCATCAAGGCGGGCGCCGCGAACCGTACGACCTGCCAGAGCGGGAAGTTCCACGGCATCACGGCGAGGATCACGCCCAGCGGGCGGTAGTGGACCCGAGCGCTGGCGGCGCCCGAGTCCTTCACGTCGGCGTCCGCGGGATACTCGTCGGCGAGCAGTGCCTCGGCGTGGTCGGCGTACCAGCGCATCGCCTTCACGCACTTGGCCGCCTCTGCCCTGGCCGCCGCGAGGGGTTTGCCCATCTCGGTGGTCATGGTGCGGGCGATGTCGTCCTGGTCCTCCTCCAGCAGCGCAGCTGCCCGCTTGAGCAGCCGGGAGCGTTCGCCGAATCCGGTGGTGCGGTACGTACGGAACGCCTCGTCGGCAGCGGCCAGGCGGCTCTCGATCGCCTCGGGTCCGAGTGCTTCGAAGGTCTTGAGCGTCTCGCCGGTCGCGGGGTTCACCGTGGCGATGGGCATGGCTGTGTCCTCCTTCGGACGCGCATCTACGACCCTGCCGCGCCCCGGGCGGCGGCGCAACGCGGCGGCCCCGGGCACCGGATGCCGGGTTCCGGGCGATTCACCCGAACGGGCAGGTGGTGACCGTGCGACGTACGCTCGTGAGGTACGGACCGCACACCTTGGGCAGGTTTCTCCAGGGAGGCGACGTGACCGGTCTTCGTTGCAGTGGACAGGTGCCGGCCTGCCTGGCAGCCCTCGTCGCGGCGGCACTCGCGGTCGGCGGCACCGCGTACGCCGACGACGACATCGAGTCGCTCACCGGCCGGCAGATCGCCGACAAAGCCAGGTCCGCACTTCTGAACGCCTCGTCGGTGCACATCATGAGCGAGGGCGACCTCCGTGAGCCGGGCTCGCCGAACAAGCTGGATCTCACGCTGGACCGCGAGGGGAACTGCGCGGGTTCGGTGAGCATGGGCTCCGAGGGGTCCGTGAAGATCATCAAGCGCGGAGAGACCGTGTGGCTGAAGCCGGACGCGGCGTTCTGGAAGAGCCAGGTGCCCGGCGTCGGCGAGACGGCCGAAGAGCTGTTCGGGGACAAGTATCTGCACGGCACCACGGACGACGCCCTGCTGCATGCCCTCACCGACGTGTGCGACCTCGACGAGTTCCTGGACTCGCTCTCCGGCGCCCCGGACAGCGGGGTCGCGTTCACCAAGGGCAAGAAGACGGAGATCGACGGAACTGACGTCATCCCCGTGACGGGACAGCGCGCGGGCAGGACGATCACGATGTACGTGGCGACCGAGGGCACGCCCTATCCGGTACGGCTGAACGTGACCAGCGCCGGGGCGGCCAAGGCGAGCGTCGATTTCTCCGACTACGACAAGCCGGTCCCCACCGCGACTCCGCCGGCCGCCGACACGGTCGACCTGTCCACCCTGATGGAGCAGCTGAGCTGATCCGGAAACCGTTTCGCACGCGGTTCACGGAGGGCCGCGGTTGTCTGGCGGCACCGGACGCCGGACAGCAGACTCGACGGCATGTCGGGCAAACGAAGCGCAGGTCTCCTGCTCTTCCGGGTCGCGGATCCGGGCGTCGAGGTGCTGATCGGTCACATGGGCGGCCCGTACTGGGCCGCCAAGGACGAGGGCGCCTGGTCGATTCCCAAGGGCGAGTACGGCCCCGAGGAGGAGCCGGAAGCCGCCGCACGCCGGGAGTTCGAGGAGGAACTCGGCCTGCCGGCGCCCGACGGAGACCGGGTATCGCTGGGTGAGAGCCGCCAGACGGGCGGCAAGACCGTGTCGATCTGGGCGCTCGAGGGTGACCTCGACCCGGACGGCGTGGTGCCCGGCACTTTCACCATGGAGTGGCCGCCCCGGTCCGGCGTGCTGAGCGAGTTCCCGGAGATCGACAGGGTGGGGTGGTTCCCCCTGGAACGGGC
>NZ_JBSGZO010000724.1:0-3101 GCF_053611045.1 Streptomyces sp. NPDC054841
AAACGCCTACCTGCCAGCTCAGATGAAGCGTCCGGCGCGCCTTCACGAACTCGGGCGCCCGCGAGCCGAGAGGCGGCTCTGCCGGCGCGGTCACATCCCCCGTGGCGGGTACAGCGGCCGCCGGGGCGGCGGCCCTTTCCCGCTCGTCACTCTCCGCATTCATGGGCCCCAACGTACCCGACGAGGGCAGGCTCTGGAATGACCGCACGGTCGTACTTGGGACTCCTCCGTACGGGGTACCTGAAGGATCACAAAACAGACAGAGGGGTTTACAACGGCACCGTAGGTGGCATGTCGATTTCGCCGACGTGCGAATCCCCGAGCGCACACTGAGCGAAAGGCCCTGGCGCTTATGAACACCACGGTCAGCTGCGAGCTGCACCTGCGCCTCGTTGTATCGAGCGAGTCCTCACTGCCTGTACCCGCGGGCCTGCGGTATGACACGGCCGATCCCTACGCCGTGCACGCCACCTTCCACACCGGAGCCGAGGAGACGGTCGAATGGGTGTTCGCCCGCGATCTTCTCGCCGAGGGGCTGCACCGGCCCACCGGCACCGGCGACGTCAGAGTCTGGCCGTCCCGCAGTCATGGCCAGGGCGTCGTCTGCATCGCTTTGAGCTCTCCGGAGGGCGAAGCCCTGCTCGAGGCCCCGGCCCGGGCCCTGGAGTCGTTCCTGAAGCGGACCGACGCCGCGGTGCCGCCCGGCACCGAGCACCGACATTTCGATCTCGATACGGAGCTCTCGCACATCCTGGCGGAAAGCTGAACCACGCCGAGAGCTGCTCGACGCCGTCCAACTCGGGGAGACGGCACCGCACGGACAACCACATAAGGCACGCTCCGGCGCCGTCGTCACGGAATCCACCGCGATGACGGCGCCGTCGCGTTTCCGGGGACCGGCTAGAGTCAGCGCAATTCTGCGGGCGCCCCGCCCGCAGCATGGCAGGGAGCGAATCGTGCTGATCCCTCACGACACCCGCATCGCCCTCGACACCGTCGTCGATCTGGTGAACACCGCACCCGAGCACGACGCGGGCGACGAACTCAAGGACGTCGCGTCGCTGTACTCGTTCGTACGGAGCCACAGTGTCAGTGACGTGGGTGAGCTGGGTGAACATGACCTGAACGCCGTACGGGAGGTGCGCGGCCGGTTCACCGAGGTGTTCTCGGCGCCGGACGCCCGTACCGCGGCCGAGCTGATCAACCAGCTGGTGGCCGCCGCAGGCACCACCCCGCAGCTGACCGACCATGACGGCTACGACTGGCATGTCCACTACTTCGCGCCCGGCGCCTCGGTCGCCGAGCATCTCGCAGCCGACTGCGGTATGGCACTCGCCTTCATCCTCGTGGCGGGCGAACGGGAGCGGCTGCGACGGTGCGAGGCACCGGACTGCGGGCGCGCCTTCGTCGATCTGTCCCGCAATCGCTCGCGGCGCTACTGCGACAGCCGCACCTGCGGCAACCGCCTGCACGTCGCCGCCTACCGGGCACGCCGCAAGGAAGCGGCCGGCTGAGGGGCACATCGCTCACAGGGGGCTCACAGCAGGAACAGATCGTGGACCGCGGCCATGAGCAGAAGACAGCCGATCACCCCGAGGAAGATCATCAGGGGCGGCTGGGAGAGCGCGAAGAGGCAACCACGCGGCTCGTCGGCGGGGGCGGGGACGGGGGCCTGGCCCCGGGAGGTATCCAGCATCTCGGGGTGATGATGACGCAGCGCGCGTCGCGATGATCGACCAACACGCCTCGATCGTGCGGGAGTTCATCACATCCCGTGGATGTTGACGGAGCACGGCCGCGCGCGGCACGCCGCACGGTGTACGGGATGCCGTCAGATGCCGTGCTTCTTGAGGATCGCCTCGATATCGCTGAAATCCTCGCCCTGCTCGGCGGCGCGCGGCTTTCCCTTCGGCCGGGCGGCCGGACGTGAGCCAGGGCCGACGGCGGGTGCCGACGCCGACGGGGCGACCGCGCTGGGGCGGCCGCTGTCCTCGGCGGCCTTGCCGAGGCTCCGCCGCTCCACGGCCCGGGAGGTCATGAACAGCAGCCAGGAGACCCCGAGCACTCCCACGCCCGCCCATGCCGCCGGGCTGAAGGCGGTGGCGGCGGCCCACTCGACGACTCCGGTCAGCACCAGCCCCAGCGGGATCAGCGCATACGCGGCGATACGGGTCGCGGTCAGGAAGCGCTTGCGGTACGCCGCGACCGCGGCGATGCCCAGCCCCGCCGCGGACACCGCGGAACAAATGGTCTCGGCAAGCATCCGGTCCTCCAGGGCGAGCGAAGCGAAGGGATACGTCCCTTCCATCCTGCACCGGACGACGGTGCACGGGCCACGGTCCGGCCGCACCTCAGGGAGATCTCCGGGGTGCCTCTCCTCCCCAGGTCCCAGCAGGTCCGGGTTGGGGCGTACGCGGCGGGGCTGGAAGACTGGCCCCATGAGCGACTCCTCCCCCGCCGGCCCCGTTGTCCTGGACGTCTGGTGCGAGCTGCAGTGCCCCGACTGCCGCGCCGCCCTCGCCGATCTGCGTTTCCTGCGCGACCGCTACGGCGACCGACTGGAGCTGCGGCTGCGCCACTTCCCGCTGGAGAAGCACAAGCACTCCTTCGCCGCAGCGCAGGCCGCGGAGGAGGCCACGGTCCAGGGGCAGGGCTGGGAGTACGTGGAGTCCGTGCTCGGGCGGGTCGAGGAGCTGGACCGCGGGGGCGAGCCGTTCCTGCTGGAGGTCGCGCGTGAACTCGGCCTGGACACGGAGGAGTTCGACACGGCTCTGATCGACGGCCGGCACATCCTGATCGTCGACGCCGACCAGGCGGAGGGCAAGGCCATCGGCGTCACCGGCACCCCCACGTATGTCATCGGCGGCGAGCGTCTCGACGGCGGCAAGAGCCAGGAGGGGCTGCGCGAGCGGATCGAGGAGATCGCGGACCGGCTCCTCGCGGAGCAGCGGGGCGCCTAGGCCTGGCTTGCGAAGGCACAGGGCCTGTCCGGCGGATCTTGCCGGGCAGGCCTAGGGCCGGTCCGGTGGATCAGGCTGGATCAGCGAGCGCCCGCCGCGAAGCGGCTGATGTCACTGATGCGGCTTCGGATCCAAGGCGGA
>NZ_JBSGZO010000725.1:0-3098 GCF_053611045.1 Streptomyces sp. NPDC054841
CTCTACCAGTGGCGTGCACGAGGGTTCCGTCCGCACCCCACATCCGCCCCTCGCCGAAGGAGACCGGTGCGGTCGACGCCCGTCGCGCAATCCCCCGCTCGGGCTACGCCCTCGCCGCTGTCGCCTTGACGAGTGAATCGAACGGGCCGATGCCGGGCCCTTGGGCCGACAGCACTTGCCCAGGTCGCCCCACATCGAACCTGTGCTCGACCAGTCGCCCGGTGCGGCCCGTATCGGGGCCGCGATCAGGTGCGTTGTGCGGGGTGCTCTACCCGCCTTTCCACTACCGAGGAGAACTCATGAATCCCGTCCGCGTCCTCACCGCCCTTCGCCCCGCGTTCGAAAATCCTCCTGCTCAGGCCGCTCAACCCAGCGCGTTCCGGCGTCCGGTTGACATGCGCAGCGTCCTGTTCGCCTCCGCATCACGACCGTCATCGAGGTGGGGTGCATGACCGACACGACCATGCCCGCACCCTCCCTGCTCGCCTGGGCCGGCAGGGAACTCGGCGCCCGGCCGTCCACCAAGGTCGTCTCGCACGCTCGCGAGAACTCCCGCGTCTGGGAGCTCGTCCTGCCCGGCGGAGCTCGCTTCTACCTGAAGATCTCGCCGCAGCCGCTGATGTACGAACGCGAGACCCTCGCCCTGCGGCACGCGGTGCCGGCGCTCGGAGCCGGCCGCGCACCGCAACTGCGTGCCTCGAGCGCCGAGCATCTGGCCCTGCTGCTGACCTCCGTCCCGGGCCGCCCGCTCGAGCAGCTGACGGTGGACCCTCCGGAGGAAGTCCGCGCGCACCGGCAAGGGGGCGCCTTGCTGGCCCGGCTTCACGCCGCCGGGGACCTGTCCGGCCGCTGGCGCGCGGAGGCGGAGCAGGCGCTGCACGCTGCGGCCGATGGGGCCGACAAGCACTTGTGGCAGGCCGGCGACAGCCTGACGGCGGCGGAGCAGAAGCTGGTACGCGACTTGGCCGGGCAGCTGAGCATGCTTCCGCCGCTGCCGCTCGCGTACATCCACGGTGACGCCTGGGACCGGAACCTCCTGTGGTCCCAGTCCCTGGGCCAGGCCGGGTGGATCGATTTCGAGAGGTCCCGCTTCGCGCCGGCCGTGGCCGACTTCGTTGTGATGAGTTGCGGGATCTGGGCGGATCGTCCCGACCTGCGGGCCGCGTGCTTCCAGGGCTACGGCCGTGACCTCGTTCCCGAGGAGCAGCATGCGCTGAAAGGGCTGGCGGCTCTCGACGCGGTGAGTGCTCTGGTCCGGGGCCCGGCGCACAACGATCACGAGGTCACCAGACGTGGACGGCGCACCCTGGACCGGCTCATGGCAGGGGTGTTCGCATGACGGCGTCCCATGAGGAGAAGGCGGTGCCCGTGGCGGACACCGCGCGCGACCGCGGCAAGTCCGGGTCCGTTCCCACGGCGCGGACCGGGGCGCCGCAGCCGTCCGCGCCGCCTGAGCTCGACTACAACGGGCGCAGGCACCGGCGCGCGATGGACGGCGCAACGCTGTGGGACATGGCTCGCCGGATCCCCGCGGCCCTGATCCAGACGGCCCGACTTGCCTGGTCCGTCGACCGGCGCATGGCCGTCACGATCATCGTCTGCCAGCTGCTGTCCGGCGTCGGGACGGCCGTGATGCTCAGCGCCGTCGCCAGGGCCCTGCAACAACTGATGGTCTCGAACCCACGTGAGGGGCTGGCGCATTCATGGCCGGCGCTGACCGTCGCGGTCCTGGCGATGGCCACCGGTGCGGCCATGTGGATCCTCGCGGACTGGGCCACCCGACGCCTGAACCCCAAGATCGCCTCGGCCGCAGACCTCACCCTGGTCGATCTGCACATGCGGGCCGAACTCGCGGCTTACGACGCTGAGGGCTTCAGCGACAGAAGCCAAGCCGCGGAGATCGGCGCCCTGCGGGCCGTCGACCTCGCCGACGACGCCAAGACCCTCACCAACGGCCTCGTGCAACTGGTGTCCGCGGCGACCGTACTCACGTCGCTCCACCCACTGCTCCTCGGCGTGCTGCTCCTGTCCGTCGTCCCTCGCGGTCTGGGCGGCGTGATCGCCGCGCGCATCGACTACCGCGTCCACGACCGTACGATCTCCGCCCGCAATGTCCGCGGCATGATGCGCTGGTGGCTGACCACGGCGGATCTCGCCGACGAGCTGCGGGCCAACACCATGCGCGGCTACCTGCACTTCTGGTACCGGGCGATGTGCGATCGCGTCGAGACGCGAGAGCTCGAGGGAGCCCGCCCCTATCTGCTGATCACGCTTCTCGCCGCGTCCCTCGGTGGCCTGTTCACCCTCGGGATGTGGGCCTCGCTGGCCGCGCTGGTCCTCGCCGGCGCCATGTCGACGGCGATCGCGGGCACCGCCGTCGTCGCGTCCCAGACCGCCGGACGCGCGCTCAACTCGATCATCAGGTACGGCACGGTGATGTTCCACCACGGCCTCTACCTCTCCGACTACTACGACTTCATCGACGAGGTCCGCGCCATGACCACGGCCCGCGGTGCCACGCAGGCCAAGCCCCCGCGGCAGATCCGTCTGGAAGGCGCCTCGTACACCTACCCGAGCAAGGACACCGCGGCCGTCCAGCCGATCACGCTGACCCTCACCCGCGGCGAGGTCGTCGCGCTGGTCGGGGAGAACGGCGCCGGCAAGTCGACCCTGATCCGGATGCTCACCGGGCTGACCGTGCCCACCGACGGGTGTGTGCTGTGGGACGACACCGATCTGGCCTCCGCCGACGCGGAATCGGTCTGGCGGCACGTCGGCCTGGTCCCGCAGAAGAACGGACACTGGCCCTTGGCCGCCAGGGAGAACATCACCTTGGGGCAGCCCCGCGAGCACGACGACGAACGGATCTGGGAGGCGGCGGAACGCGTCGGCATGACCAGGGCGCTGTGCGAGCTCCCCGACCAGCTCGACACGCTGCTCGCCCGGTCGGTCTGGGGCGGCCACGAACTGTCCGGCGGACAGTGGCAGCGCCTGGCGTGTGCGCGAAGCTGTGCGCAAACAACCTCACGGTTCCGTATGGGCATTCGATTCCTCCATGAACTCGACGTAGCGGAGCACTTCTTCTGCGCTGTAAAGCC
>NZ_JBSGZO010000726.1:0-3090 GCF_053611045.1 Streptomyces sp. NPDC054841
TCATACTGGGCGTATTCGGGCGATCCGACAACGCAGCGAGGTGCCGTAGCTGTCGTCGTGCGCCCGCCGGGGATTACGGGACAGCCCTTAGCGTGACCGCCATGGAAATCACCATCCACGCGACCTTCCTCCCGCACGACGACCCTGCACCTTCGAGCGGCTGCAGGCCTGCGACGCCGAGGTCGTCCAGGAGCCGACGGAGCAGCCGCAGGGCGTTCGCGACTGCGCCTTACGCGATCCCGCGGGCGACCTGATCCGCATCCAAGAGCTGCGCTGAACCGTCCGGCGATCGCGCTGACGGCCACGCCGACGGATGGACCGACCGACAGGCACCTGGGCGGCACCCGGGCCGTCCGGCTGGGGCCGGGTGGTTCCGTTCCGCACATCCCCGCGCCTTGGTTCTCGCGCCGAGCGCCACCCCGGCCGGAGTCGGGCGGACGGGCCTCGCGCCACCCCGGCCGACACCGCCGATCAGGTTGTCCCCGTCCGTTGCCGCGACCGCGCCGACGGAGGACGACCAGACGTTACGCTCGAAGCTCGTCAGATCGAGCCAGGCGACGCCGACGGAGCCGACAAAGACCGCGAAGGCGGCCCCGCCCGACAGATGGAGACCCGATGAGCAAGGCCACGAGGACGGACACGCAGTCGCCTGCGCTGCACGTTGCCGACAGCCACGATCTGATCCGCGTGCACGGCGCGCGCGAGAACAATCTCAAGGACGTCAGCGTCGAGATCCCCAAGCGCCGGCTGACGGTGTTCACCGGCGTGTCCGGCTCGGGCAAGAGCTCGCTGGTGTTCGACACGATCGCCGCGGAGTCGCAGCGGCTGATCAACGAGACCTACAACGCCTTCGTGCAGGGCTTCATGCCGACGCTGGCGCGGCCGGAGGTCGACGTACTCGACGGGCTGACGACCGCGATCAGCGTCGACCAGCAGCGGATGGGCGGCGACCCCCGCTCCACGGTCGGCACCGCCACCGACGCCAACGCGATGCTCCGCATCCTGTTCAGCCGGCTCGGCGACCCGCACATCGGCCCGCCCAGCGCGTACTCCTTCAACACGGCCACGGTGAAGGCGAGCGGCGCGATCACGGTCGAGCGCGGTGCCAGGACCAAGGCCGAGAAGGCGACCTTCACCCGCACCGGCGGCATGTGCACGCGCTGCGAAGGCCGTGGCAAGGTCTCCGACATCGACCTCACCCAGCTCTACGACGACTCCAAGTCGATCGCCGAGGGCGCTTTCACCATCCCCGGCTGGAAGTCGGACAACGTGTGGACCGTGGGGATCTACGCCGAGTCGGGCTTCCTCGACCCGGACAAGCCGATCCGCAGGTTCACCAAGAAGGAGATGCACGACTTCCTCTACCGTGAGCCGACCAAGGTGAAGGTCAACGGCGTCAACCTCACCTACGAGGGGCTGATCCCGAAGATCCAGAAGTCCTTCCTGTCCAAGGACAAGGAGGCGATGCAGCCGCACATCCGGGCGTTCGTGGAGCGGGCGGTCACCTTCACCACCTGCCCCGAGTGCGACGGCACCCGGCTCAGCGAGGGGGCCCGGTCGTCGAAGATCAAGGGGATCAGCATCGCCGACGCGTGCGCGATGGAGATCCGGGACCTGGCCGAGTGGGTCCGCGGGCTCAAGGACCCCTCGGTGGCGCCGCTGCTCACCGCGCTGCAGGGCACCCTCGACTCGTTCACGGAGATCGGCCTCGGCTACCTCTCGCTCGACCGGCCGGCGGGCACGCTCTCGGGCGGCGAGGCGCAGCGGGTCAAGATGATCCGCCACCTCGGCTCCTCGCTCACCGACGTCACCTACGTCTTCGACGAGCCGACCATCGGCCTGCACCCGCACGACATCCAGCGGATGAACGACCTGCTGCTGAGGCTGCGGGACAAGGGCAACACGGTGCTCGTCGTGGAGCACAAGCCGGAGGCGATCGCGATAGCCGACCACGTCGTGGACCTCGGCCCGGGCGCCGGTACGGAGGGCGGCACCGTCTGCTTCGAGGGCACCGTCGAGGGGCTGCGGGCGAGCGACACCGTCACCGGCCGCCATCTCGACGACCGGGCCACCCTCAAGGAGACGGTCCGCACGCCCACCGGCTCGCTGGAGATCCGCGGCGCGACGGCGAACAACCTGCAGGGCGTCGACGTCGACATCCCGCTCGGGGTGCTGAGCGTCGTCACCGGCGTCGCCGGCTCCGGCAAGAGCTCGCTCGTGCACGGGTCCATCCCCGCCGACGGCGGTGTGGTGTCGGTCGACCAGAGCCCGATCCGCGGCTCGCGGCGCAGCAACCCGGCGACGTACACGGGGCTGCTCGACCCGATCCGCAAGGCGTTCGCCAAGGCCAACGGCGTGAAGCCGGCGCTGTTCAGCGCCAACTCCGAGGGCGCCTGCCCCACCTGCAACGGCGCCGGCGTCATCTACACCGACCTGGCGATGATGGCCGGCGTCGCCACCGCCTGCGAGGACTGCGAGGGGAAGCGGTTCCAGCCCTCGGTGCTGGAGTACCACCTCGGCGGCCGCGACATCAGCGAAGTGCTCGCGATGTCGGTGACCGAGGCCGAGGAGTTCTTCGGCGCCGGTGAGGCGCGCACCCCCGCCGCGCACAAGATCCTCGAGCGGCTCGCCGACGTCGGGCTCGGCTACCTCAGCCTCGGTCAGCCCCTGACCACACTGTCCGGCGGCGAACGGCAGCGGCTCAAGCTGGCCACCCACATGGCCGACAAGGGCGGCGTCTACGTCCTCGACGAGCCGACCACCGGCCTCCACCTCGCCGACGTCGAGCAATTGCTCGGCCTGCTCGACCGGCTCGTCGACTCCGGCAAGACGGTCATCGTCATCGAGCACCACCAGGCGGTCATGGCACACGCCGACTGGATCATCGACCTCGGCCCCGGCGCCGGCCACGACGGCGGCCGGATCGTCTTCGAGGGCACACCCGCCGACCTCGTCGCCGCCCGCTCCACCCTCACCGGCGAGCACCTCGCGGACTACGTCGGCGCCTGACCGAGGCCCTCGCGGACACCGTGGGACGAGTCCTCTCCGGCCGGAGAGGACTCGTCAGGTGCGGGCATCGGGACGGGGTGG
>NZ_JBSGZO010000727.1:0-3074 GCF_053611045.1 Streptomyces sp. NPDC054841
CTCCTTCGGCGAGGGGCGGTAGTGGGGTCCGGGGGGAACCGTCGTGGCGGCGACTGGTCGTGCGCGAGGTTGAGCCACTGGAAGGCGGCCCCGGTGTCCTGCACGAAGAGCCAGTGGACGCCCGCCAGTGTGCGTAGGGACAGTCCGCCCGCCACCGCAAGGGTGCCGAGCCGAAGCAGACGGTGCGGGCGCCGGGACTGGCTGACGACGATGCCGCTCGCCGTCAGCAGGAGCGCGGCGAGCGGCAGGACGACGGGCGGAGTGAACGGGGCCTCGGTGCCCAGGACCGCGTACGACAGGCTCTTCTCGTCGGCGGCGGGCCAGGTGGAACCGGTCGCCCAGTAGAGATGGAGCAGGGCGTCCACGGTGAGCACCGAGGCGAGGAGTACGGCGGCTCGCTGTGCCGTGCGGTCGGACATGGGGCCTCCTGCGGTAGCAATCGACCCTCACCAGAGGAGGCGTCCGCGGCATTCGTTCCCGCGGATGTGCCGGAACTTCCGGCGGGGACACCGGATCGGCGCCCCGCCACCCGCCACCCGCCACCCGCCACCCGCCACCCGCCACCCGCCACCCGCCATGACGTGGGACGGGTCCTCGCCACAGGAGGATGCCTGTCCCACGGCGGCTACGGGATCTGTGCGAATGACGACGGCAAGATCGGATTGTGGAGTGTAGGTGTGGGGAGGCACGGGGAAGACTGGAGCTGGCGCTTTGAACAGGGCGCTGGAGCGGCCCGAGCCCGGGGCGCTGCTGAATTGACCAGAGGGACGAGCATGGCCAGCGGCACAGTCAAGTGGTTCAACTCCGAGAAGGGCTTCGGGTTCATTGCCCAGGACGGAGGCGGACCGGATGTCTTCGCTCACTACTCCAACATCTCCGGCAACGGGTATCGCGAACTGACGGAGGGCGAGGCCGTGACGTTCGACATCACACAGGGCCAGAAAGGCCCTCAGGCGGAAAACATCATCCGCGGCTGAGCCTCCGCCTGTTCATCTCGATTGTGGCGGCGCCCGCACCGAGTACGGGCGCCGTCGGCGTGTGGTGACGCCTTGTGATAGCCGGCGGAGCATGGCCTGCGGCTCCGTCGATCGTGTCGAGGCCTATCTAGTGCCGTGGCCGGAAAGGTTCACCGGCTCGCGACGCCCTGCACGGCACCTCGCTGCGTTGTCGCGTCACCCAAGTACGTCCAGTACGAGGGCGATGCTCCGCCTTGCGATGCACCGCACCGGACGCCGCGCGCATCCCGGCAAACCTTTTCCGGCCACGGCACTAGCGCCACTCAGCCCCGCGCGTGGCGCATCAGCAGATCGCGCAGCTGGCGCGCGTGCCGGCGGCTCACCGCGAGCTCGGCCGTGCCCACCCGGACGGTGGTGGTGCCGGCGTCCAGACGCAGCTCCTCGATGCGGCCGAGGGCGACGAGATGGCTGCGGTGGATCCTTACGAAGCCCCGGGACGCCCAGCGTTCCTCCAGGGTGGACAGCGGGATCCGGACGAGGTGGCTGCCCTCGGCCGTGTGCAGCCGGGCGTAGTCGCCCTGGGCCTCGACGTAGGCGATGTCGTCTATCGCGACGAACCGTGTGACACCGCCGAGCTCCACCGGTATCTGCTCGGGGGCGCCGCCGGGCGCGGCGGGTCCGGTGACGACAGGCCCGGTCGGCGACGACGACGGATCCGGGCCGGGCGAGGGCGAGGGGGCGGGCGTGGACGGGCCGGAGTCGCGCGCCGCGCCGGCCAGATCGCTGACGCGCCGCACCGCCTCGGCGAGCCGCTCCCGGCGGACCGGCTTGAGGACGTAGTCGACGGCCTTGAGGTCGAAGGCCTGGACGGCGAAGCCCTCGTGGGCCGTGACGAACACGATGAGCGGGGGCCGCGCGAAGCCCGCGAGCAGCTTCGCGACGTCGAGCCCGGTCAGCCCGGCCATGTGGATGTCGAGGAAGACGACGTCGATGGCGTCCTCGCCGTCGGGGCCCGCGTCGAGTGCCCGGCTGATGCGCCGCAGCGCCTCGGTGGCGTCGGTGGCTCCCTCCGCACTGTGCACCCGCGGATCGGAGCGCAGCAGATACAGCAGTTCCTCGAGTGCCGGTTTCTCGTCGTCGACCGCCAGTACGCGCAGCATGCTGCGGATTTTAGGCCCGAGGCCTGCGCGGGACCACGAGCCGGCGACGCCGGAAACCGGCCGTCCCGTGCCCGTGCACACTTTCCGGACTCACGGATGAGCACGGAAGGGTTCCTCTGCGTATTCCAAGGTGACCCACGGTACGTACGACCTGTATGGACCGTTCGTAGCCGGCGAGCCGAAGGATTGGTCCATGAATCTGCGGGAGCGGCACCGGGATGTGGCCGCCTATGCGCTGGGCGTCCTCGACCCCGCGGACGCGTTCCGTTTTGAGGAGCATCTGTCCGAGTGCGTGCTGTGTGCCGTACGCCTGACCGACTTCACGCCGGTCGTGTCGGCGCTGTCCGATCTCGCCGGTCCCGGCCGGCCCGAGACCCCTCCGGCGCCGCGGCTACTGGACCGGATGCTCCATGAGGTCGGGGCGTTCCACCGGCGCAGCTCCCGCCGCAGGCTGCGGCTGGTGGCGGCGGCCGCCGCGCTGATCGTCGCGCTGCCCGCCCTCGTGGTGGGGCTGTCGCGCGACGCGGGCGCCGGCCCCGTCGAGCGGATCGCGGCGACCGACAGTGCGAGCGGGGTGTACGGCGCGGTTGATCTGCGGGCGTCGGACTGGGGCACCGCGGTCGCGCTGCGGGTGGCCCGGCTGCGTGGGCCGCGGACCTGTGAGCTGGTCGCGATCGGCAAGGACGGCGAGGAGCACACGGTCACCAGCTGGTCGGTGCCGAGCGGCGGTTACGGCATCCCGGGCTCGCCCGGGAACGAGAAACCGCTGGACATCGAGGTGGGCACGGCGATGCAGGACCGCGAGATCGACCGCTTCGAGGTCCGTACGGTGAACGGCGACCGCCTGGTGTCCCTGAAGCGCTAGGGCCTGTCGTTTGGATCAGGCCGGATCAGCGAGCGGGGTCTGGCGCGTGCAGATGCAAGGCGGAGGAGGGAGCCACTGCGGAGCATTGGCGAC
>NZ_JBSGZO010000728.1:0-3067 GCF_053611045.1 Streptomyces sp. NPDC054841
CCGGCGGACTGTCCGACGGCCGCCTCCCAGGTGCCCGCACGGGCAAACCAGCAGTCGCCGGCTCAGCGGTCCGCGCCGTCGTCGACGGCAAGGAAGTCCCCTGCACTCCGGACGGCATCACGGGCCTGAATCCCGAGGAGTTCACCGACTTCCTCGCCGACCCGGCCGTCACCGCCGACGGCTGCCTGCGGGGCCTCGTCTGGACCTGGGACCAGCGGCTGGTCCCCGTCATGTCGGACGACCACGTCCAGACGGTCTCCCGCCGCATCGCCGGCCTCGCCGCGGCGCACGACGGCACGAACGGCAGCCATCTGCTGGAGATGTTCACCTACCTCCACGCCGTGGCCTACCACGACTTCTCGCACGATGAGATCGACGTCACCGACCCGCCGACCAGGGACGCCATGCGCGGGGCCGTCGACGCCTTCGGATCGGCCGCCCGCACCTTCGACAACACGCGCACCAACGCCGAGACCCTCCGCGAGGCGCTCGACGCGGCCAGTTCTCCCGGTTTGCGCCAGCACCAACTCCCCCTCATCAAGCGGGTGCTGGCCACCATGGACCCGAACCATCCGGACACCAACAAGGACACTTCCTGGGCAGGGGCGGCGCTCGCCGCGCTCTCCCTCAACTACCTCGGCGTCTACCCCGGCAACAAGGACACCGCCTTCCACGACGCCGTCACCGCCGACCCCTCCTACCGCGCGGCCTTCAGGGCCTTCGCCGACTACACGCACCTCAAGGACACGGACAATGCCTGGGTGGTGCGCGACGCGCTCGGCGAGAACGGGCGGTTCGGCCAGATCGAGGCGTTGCGCGACGAGATCGTCCGCGACCTCGGCACGCTGCTGGGCACCGTCACGCAGAACTTCGGCGACGGAAGCCCGCCCTGGGGGAAGGTCGTCACCTGGCTCATCGAGTTCGACGCCTGCAAGCCGTACGCGGTGTGCAAGGAGGACATCGAGCGGCGCCTGTTCCCGCAGACGTACATCTACGACAACGACGCGATGAAGGTCCGCACCGCTCTCGACCGGGGCACCGTCGACCAGCTCTACTACGCGAGCAAGCAGGTCAGGGCGCAGTTCCATCGAGTTCTGGGCACCGATGAGCCGCTGGCCGGGGACACCAACACCACGCTGCACACCGTGCTGTACGCATCCCGCGCCGACTACGAGACGTACCATCCGATCCTCACCGGCCTGAGCACGGACAACGGCGGCATCTACATCGAGAAGGGCGCGACCTTCTACACCTACCAGCGCCGGGTCCCGCAGGACTCCACGCTCACGCTGGAGGAACTGTTCCGCCACGAGTACACCCACTACCTCAACGGCAGGTGGGCGGTGCCCGGCCTGTTCGGCGAGGGGCCGTGGTACGAGGGCGACCGGACCACCGCGATGGACGAGGGCACCGCCGAGTTCTTCGACGGCGCCACCCGCGACAACGGCATCAAGGTCCGCAAGTCCCTGGTCCAGGGCATCATCGACGACACCTCCGGCGGCAAGCCACGCATGACCGTGAACCAGCTGCTGCACGCCACGTACGACGGGGACGGCTTCCGCTTCTACGACTACGCCGGCACCTTCTTCGAGTTCCTGTGGACCGAGCGCCCCTCACTGATCCGGGAGATGTACGGCTACCTGCGGGCCGACGACCCCGCGACGTTCGACACCTGGCGCGGCCGCCTCGGACGGGACGACGGCCTGCAGCGCGCGTACGACAGCTTCCTGGACGAGCAGATCGCGCACGTCGACGACCTGTTCGTCCCCGACACGAAGTACACCCCCGTCGACAAACTGGACGACGCCTCGGCCGACGCGGTCCGCGCGTCCTTCACGGCGACGACCAGCCTGACACCCGACTGCCGCTCCACCGACGCCCCGGAGCGTCCGCGGTTCGCGTGCACCGGGCAGGTCACTGCGAACCTGACGAACGCCGGCGACGCCGACCAGATGTTCAAGGACATGAGCGAGACGGTCGACTCCGCAATCCTCGACCGGTCGGCCACCGGCGACAACAACCTCACCGACATGAACTGCTCCTTCGGCGAGGTGGACGCCGCCCCCGACGGCCGCACCGGCACAGCGGACTACACCTGCGAGGGCCCGCTGCGCAGTTGACGCGCTCAGGGGTGGGAGCCGCCCGACAGGAGGGCTCCCGCCCCTGCCTCCGTGGAGGCCGCGCTGTGGGTGTGGGGCCGCCGGACGCAAACGTGATGTCGTCCACGAACGCGCCGGCAAAGTGCACGCCGCCGTCGGTCTGGTAGCAGAAGCGGAACAGCGGGGGCTTGCCCTGGGAGTCGTACGCGTACCGCAGCGTCGTCTACTTGCCGGCGGAGGAGCCGTCGACGGCCGCGCCCGCCCGGAGCCAGTTCGCCCCGCCGTCGAGGTAGTACTCGGCGAAGAGGTGATCGAAGTCCGCCTCGATCTCGTACCAGGCGCTCGCATTGACGGTGACCCGAGGGGCGGCCGGCACGGACCGGGTGGGGGATTCGTTTTTGAGGCTGTCGGCCGAGCCGGTCCACCAGGCGTGCGTGCCCGAGGTGGGGGTGGTGTAGGCGGTGCTGCTCGTCTTGTCGGCGGCAGCGTCCGGAGGGTGTCGAGAGTGGTGCGTGCCGAACGGCTCATGGCCGGAAGGGCGTCGTGAGCGGGCTCGGTGTGCGGGTCTGATTCACCGGCTGGGCGGGCGGCCCACGTGTGTGCGGGGCAGAGATGGCGCTCGGGCCGGCCGACGTGCCCGTCGACCGCGTTGTGCACCGTCCCCGTCGGCTGCTCGGCGCAGTTCCCCCCGTTATGTTTTTCGCGGTCCTGCAAGAGGGCCGCTGGCCTCCGGGCCCGGCATGACTGTGTCCCCTGTCGAAGACATGACCTGGGGGGGTGGTGTCACCGGGCCCGGGAGGTGCCGTCGGAAACGCTGATGAGAGGTCCGGCCACCGTCCGGTCCGGCGCAAGTGCCGACGCTGCAGCCGCGGCCTTGCCCTGCGGGCGAGTCGGGCCGGCCTTCGGCGCTGGCGGTGAAAGCGGCGACGGGGCCGTGCTCACTGACGGGCCGGCCGATGGCGGGAGCG
>NZ_JBSGZO010000729.1:0-3062 GCF_053611045.1 Streptomyces sp. NPDC054841
GCCCGGGACCGGGCCGCCGCCCTCCGGCGTGTCTTGGGTCGCTCACTTGCGGGGCACGGCGTCCCCGCTCTCGACGTCGATGACGGTGCGGTCGCCCAGCGGCTTGTCCAGGGTCACCTTCTCCGTCAGCTCCTTGGCGATCATGATGCAGACACGCTCCGGGTCGGGCCTCGACTCGATGATCTTCACCTTCACCTGCGTGCTGCTCTCCTCCGCCGCTGCCGAGTAGTCGCTGCACACCCCGCCCCAGAAACGCAGGGTCAGCGTCCGCCCGTCCTTAGACACGGCGTACGACTCGACGCCCCGTACGGTCGTCTCCGGGAGCTTCGTCGGGTTCGGCGACGGAAGCTGCGTGCTGGGCGGCTCGGGCGCAGGAGTCGCAGGAGGCACAGGCTTCAGGTACTCGGGAGCCACCGCGGGGTGCGTGATCGTGAACGGACGCGCACCGCCCTTCGGCTCCACGTCGAACAGCCAGGACGGCACCAGCGCGGACCGGCCGTCCACCGAGTGCACCGCGAGCCCGAAGACGGCCTTCGTGATCGTCATCTGCTCGGGTCCGCCGGGAGCGCCCTTGGGCTCGCACGGCGCGGCCGGCTTCTCCTGGCCCTCCACCGGCGCCGGCGTCGCACAGCCGCCGATGTCGACCCGGGCATTGCCCCGCCCGGCCTCGTTCAGCCGCTTCAGCGCCTCCTCCGCGCCGATGACCGGATACTCCGCGCCCTTCAGCGGCTTCTTCAGCTGCCCGCTGCCGCCGACGACCTGACCGTCGCCGCCCACCTGGATGCCGGTCGACCAGCCGTACGTCGGCAGCCCGCCGACCACCGGATCGGCGTTCACCACGCGGATCGCGCCCATCGTCTGGCTCGCGTCCAGCGAGGCGTCGCTCTGGCCCACGGCCGCCAGCACCGGTGCGGCGGCCTTCTTCGCGGCCTCCTCGCTCACCGTCTGCGTGCCGGCGGTCGCCGCCGGCGCGTCCGGGACCGGCCCGTTCGGGCCCGGCCCGCCCGACGGGCAGGCCTTCCCCTTGAGACAGTTGTCACCCTTGGGCAGGCCGAACTGGGTGAACGTCCACGTCCCCGGCGCCTGCCGGTTCACCTGGAGCAGCGGCCCGCCGCCGTCCATCTCCGTGCCGATCTTCCAGACGGTCCCGACCAGCCGCGGTGTGCCCGGCACCCCGAGCGCCCCGGCCAGCCGGGTCACCTCTGCCGCGCCGACGGTCCCGTCCGCCCGGTACACCGGAGCCCCCTTCGGACCGTCCGGCAGCTCACCCGTGGCCCGGTACACCACACCGTTCGGGTCGGGCTCGCCCGGCGCGATGCCCGTGGGCGGCCCGTTCTCCGTATAGCCGTCGAGCGCCAGCGCCGGCGGATTGCGGTCGGCGCCCGGCACGTCGCCGCCGCCGTCGGACGCCGTCATGGCGAAGTACGCACCACCGCCCCCGGCGATCAGCACCGCCGCGGCCACCGAGGCAACCACCAGCGGCGACCGCCGCCTGCGCGGGCCGTCGGTGCCGTCGGGGCGGTCGGGGCCGTCGGCACTCTTCCGGGGCCGCTCTGTACTGCTCACCGCATCGCTCCTTCGGGACCCGTAACGGGGGACACCCCTGGGACGGAGCGGGCGAGCGTGCGGTTCCCGTCTGCGGCGTCAGTCGCCGTACACGGACATCGCTCCGACCAGGCGGGCGGAGGCGGGGGAAACCACCACGCCGTGGATCAGCGACGGTGGCACGGGGGCGGAAGCGGCGACCGGCGGTACGGCCCAGTGGGGCGCCATCCGTGCGCTGTCCCCGCGCAGCTCGGCCAGGCTGATTTCGGTTTCCCGCAGCTCACGCGGGGCGATGTGCTTCGGCATACGGGCACCGTACGCATCGTTGCGTGACGGAAAAAAGACCTACTATCGGGTAGTTTCCGACTACGAGGCGGCTGCCGGGAACCGGTAGCGTTAACTGTCAACGCTCGCCGCCTCCCTCCAGGAGCACCTCGCCGTGCGAATCGCAGTCACCGGCTCCATCGCCACCGACCACCTCATGACCTTCCCCGGCCGCTTCGCCGACCAGCTGGTCGCGGACCAGCTGCACACGGTCTCCCTCTCCTTCCTGGTCGACAACCTCGACGTGCGCAGGGGAGGGGTCGGCGCCAACATCTGCTTCGGGATGGGCCAGCTCGGCACCCGCCCCATCCTGGTCGGGGCGGCCGGCTCCGACTTCGACGAGTACCGCGCCTGGCTGGACCGGCACGGGGTCGACACGTCGTCGGTACGGATCTCCGAGGTACTGCACACCGCGCGCTTCGTCTGCACGACCGACGCGGACCACAACCAGATCGGTTCCTTCTACACGGGCGCCATGAGCGAGGCCCGGCAGATCGAGCTGAAGGCGGTCGCGGACCGGGTCGGCGGTCTCGACCTGGTGCTGATCGGCGCCGACGACCCGGAGGCGATGCTGCGGCACACCGAGGAGTGCCGGTCCCGGGGCATCCCGTTCGCCGCGGACTTCTCGCAGCAGATCGCGCGGATGAACGGGGACGAGATCCGGATACTGCTGGACGGGGCGACCTACCTCTTCTCCAACGAGTACGAGAAGGGCCTCATCGAGTCCAAGACGGGCTGGACCGACGAGGAGATCCTCGGCCGCGTCGGCCACCGGGTCACCACGCTCGGCTCCCGCGGGGTGCGTATCGAGCGGAAGGGCGAGCCCGTCATCGAGGTCGGCTGCCCGGAGGAGGACTCCAAGGTCGACCCGACGGGCGTCGGCGACGCGTTCCGCGCGGGCTTCCTCTCGGGTCTGTCGTGGGGCGTCGGCCTGGAGCGCGCGGCACAGGTCGGCTGCATGCTCGCGACGCTGGTCATCGAAACCTTGGGCACCCAGGAGTACACGCTGCGCCGCGCCCACTTCATGGACCGCTTCACCAAGGCCTACGGCCACGACGCGGCGGCGGAGGTCCGGGCGCACCTGTCGTAAGGACCGGCCCGGGCGTCCGTACTCATGACTCATGCGCCGGGGCTCCTGTGGAGTCCCGGCGCATGGGGCGCGGGGCGCGGGCCCCAACCCCGGCGGGATCCCG
>NZ_JBSGZO010000730.1:0-3026 GCF_053611045.1 Streptomyces sp. NPDC054841
ACCGGCCCCCGAGCGGGAGCGGCCGGCACACGCCGCGGCCGTGCACCGGGGCACGGCCGACTCCTTCGTCCCCGACTGGGACCGCTTCCGCGAACCGGCACCCGCCCGCCCCGAGGACAGCACGGCCCCGGCCCGCCCCCTCCCGGCCGCCACGCCCACCCCGCATCCCGCGGCCGCGACGCCTCCTACGGGCCCGGCCCCCGAGGCGCCCCGCCCCGCCACCCGCACCCTCCGACGCACCCTCCCCGGCCGTCTCTCCAGCAGGCCCGACGGCACCTTCCTGGACCGGCGCATCGACGCCCTCTCCGTGGAGGACCGCGTCGTCGTCGCCAAGGACGAGTACTTCTACGAGCCCGTCATCGAGGAGGCCCGGGGCGCCCACATCAAGTTCGACGGCCGCTGGTTCCTCAACTTCGCCTCGTACAGCTACCTCGGGCTCATCGGGCACGACTACATCGAGCAGCAGGCGCTGCGCGCCGTGGAGCGGCACGGGACCGGTGCCCACGGCGTCCGGCTCCTCGCGGGCACCCTCCATCTGCATCGCGAACTGGAGCTCGCGCTCGCCCGGTTCCTCGGCACCGAGGACGCCGTCGTCTTCTCCAGCGGCTACATGACGAACGTGGCGACCGTGGGCGCGCTGGCCGGCCCCGGCGACGTCATCATCGGCGACGTCTACAACCACGCCAGCATCCTCGACGGCTACCGGCTGTCGGGCGCCAAGGTCGTCACGTACGCGCACAACGACCTCGCCGACCTGGAGCGCGCCCTGAAGAAGGCGGGGGACGCGGGCCGGCTCGTGGTCACCGACGCCGTCTTCAGCATGGACGGCGACGTGGCCGACCTGCCTGGCATCGTCGAGCTGTGCGAGCGGTACGACGCCCCGCTCATGGTCGACGAGGCGCACAGCCTCGGCGTGCTCGGCCGCACCGGACGCGGCATCACCGAGCACTTCGGCATCGACCCGGCCCGCGTCGACGTGAAGATGGGCACGCTGTCCAAGACCGTGCCCAGCGCGGGCGGTTACGTCGCCGGATCGAGCGACCTCGTCTTCGCGCTGAAGAACAACGCGCGCGGCTGGATGTTCTCCGCGGCCGCGACCCCGGCCCAGGTCGCGGCGGCCAGGGCGGCGATCGAGGTGATCGACGCCGCGCCGGAACGGCCCCGCGAACTACGGGCCAGGACCGCCCGCTATCGGGAGCAGTTGCGGGCGCTGGGCTTCGACACGCTCACCAGTGAGACGCCGGTCGTGCCGATCATCTGCCGCAGCGCCGAGCAGGCAGGCGCCATGGCTCGCGCGTGCCAGCTCGACGGGCTGTTCGTCCAGCCGATCGTCTACCCGGCGGTGCCGCGGACGCTGCCGCGGCTGCGGACCATCGTCAACCTCAGCCACTCCGAGGCCGACCTCGACACGGCCGTCGCGACGCTGCAGAAGGCCGGCCGCTCCTGCGGCCTCATCACCTGACCACGGACTCGACCACGGACTCGACCACGGACCCGGGCGCGGAGCGAGGAGCCGCATCGACCGGACGGCACGGCATCACGGCACGTCGCACGACCACACGACGACCAAGGGGGAATGGACATGACGGACATCGACAAGGCTGCGTTCTTCTCGGCGGTGCTGAAGACCATCGCCTCGACCCGTAACCACGGCACCGACCAGGACGAGCACACCAAGGGCGTGGTGGAGCCGGCCGTGCGCATCCGCGCCGTCGAGGAGGAGGTCGGAGAGGGGCAGCTCACCTCCGGCGAGACCGGTGAGGTGCTGGACCTGCTGGAGACCACGTTCCGCGCCAAGCGCACCCCGGACGAGGAGCGGGAGTACTACCTCCAGTACATCGAGAAGGTCTCCGGCGTCAGCCGGGCCTCGTTGGGTGTGTCCGCCGGGTGAGCACGTCCGAACTCGCGTGGTACAGCCACGAGATGTGCTTCTGGCACGACCCCGGGCCCGGCTCGGGGTATGTGCCGGTGGGGCCGGGCGTCGAACCGCTCCGCCAGTTCGCGGTCGACCCCGATCTGCGCCGGGCCGAGGGGCTGGTCAAGGCGTCGGGCGTGATGGACCGGTACACCTGCGTCACACCGGCGCCCGCCTCCGACGAGGACCTGCTGCTGGTGCACGTGCCGGAGCACATCGAGCGCGTCGAGGCGGTGTCGGCGTCCGGCGGAGGTGATGCCGGCGTGTACGCGCAGGTGAACTACCACAGCGCACAGGCCGCGAGGCTCGCCGTGGGCGCCTCGGTGCAGGCCACCGAGCAGGTCCTGGACGGGCGGTTCCGGCGGGCGTACTGCCTGGTCCGCCCGCCCGGCCACCACGCGGAACCCGACCGGGCGATGGCCCTGTGCCTCTACAACAACGTCGCCGTCGCCGCGCGGGCCGCGCAACGCCGCGGGGTGCGCCGGGTGATGATCCTGGACTGGGACGTGCACCACGGCAACGGCATCCAACGGGTGTTCTACGACGACCCCGACGTGCTGTACGTGTCGATCCACCAGGACGGGCTGTTCCCGGCGGCGTCCGGCCTCGTCATGGAGACGGGCTCGGGCGCCGGCACGGGCAGCACGCTCAACGTCCCGCTGCCCCCGGGCACGGGGCACGACGCCTACCTCGCCGTCGTCAGCCGCGTCGTGGAACCTGCGGCCCGTGCGTTCGGCCCCGGTCTCATCCTGGTCGCGGCGGGCGTCGACGCGAGCGGTCACGACCCGATGGGCCGGATGATGTGCACCAGCCGGACGTTGCACGCCATGACGTCGGCGATGTGCCGCCTCGCCGACGAACTGACCGGAGGCCGGATCGTCTTCGTCCACGAGGGCGGCTACTCGGCGTGGTACCAGCCGATGCTCGTGCTCGGCACGGCGAGCGCGATCGCCGGCCTGCCCGCCCCGCAGGACCCGTTCCTGCACTCGCTGGACCACCTGCCGGGCCAGCGTCTGCAACGCCACCAGAGCCGGGTGATCGAGCACCTGGAGGCCCGTCACCCGCTGCTGGCCCGCCACTTGACCAGCACCGGCCCGGGACGGGGAGCAGC
>NZ_JBSGZO010000731.1:0-3024 GCF_053611045.1 Streptomyces sp. NPDC054841
GAGCCCACCGTCGCCTGGGGGTACCCCCAGGCGACGGCCAAGGGGGAGCATCGTCCGCGCCAAACGGACGCTGGCGAGGGCGGGTGTGCCTTTCGAGGTCCCGTACGGCGAGGAGCGCGCCGCCCGCCTCTCCTCGGTGCTCGAAGTCATCTACCTGATCTTCAACGAGGGCTACTCGGCCACCGCGGGCGACGACTGGCTGCGCCCGGGCCTCTGCGAGGACGCCCTGCGCCTCGCCCGCGTCCTCACCGGCCTCATGCCGAAGGAGCCCGAAGTCCACGGCCTGGCCGCGCTCCTGGAGCTCCAGGCGTCCCGCACGGCCGCCCGCACCGGCCCCGACGGCGAGCCCGTCCTGCTCGCCGACCAGAACCGCCGCCGCTGGAACCAGCTCCTGATCCTCCCCCATAGCCTTCGGCATGGGAGGTGCCCCCAGGCTTCGCCGCCCTCGGCCGCGCCAACGCGGTGGGTGACGCCCCCGGGCCGTACACACTGCAGGCCGCCATCGCCGCGTGCCATGCCCGGGCGGTGACGTACGGGGACACCGACTGGGCGACGATCGCCGCCCTGTACGCCAGGCTCGCCGCCGTCGCACCTTCCCCTGTGGTCGAGTTGAACCGTGCGGTCGCCGTCTCGATGGCCGAGGGCCCGGCGGCCGGCCTGGCGATCGTGGATCTGCTCGCGGACGAACCCGCTCTGAAGGACTACCACTTGCTCCCGAGCGTGCGCGGCGACCTGCTGGCCCGCCTCGGCCGAAGCTCCGAGGCCCGCGCGGAGTTCGAGCGGGCCGCGTCGCTCACCCGCAACGCCCGGGAGAGAGCTGCTGCTCGCGAGGGCCGCTCGGGCCGACGAGTGATCATCGCGGGCCGGCAGGGCGATAGCCTCGTCCACATGTCCCGTCGCAACCCCCTTCCCCCGCCTCCGCCACCCGAGGACATACGCGCCTGGCCCGACCGCGAGGCACTGCTCGCCGACCGGGCGATGGTGCTGGACCGGCTCACCGGCCGGCTGCTGGGGGTGACCCAACTGCTGGGCTTCCTGCTGCTGGTGGCGGGACTTCAGCTCGGCTGGGGGATCGTGGGGGCGGGGCTGGTCAGCTTGAACAGGTTCGATCCCCTGGCCCTCGTCTTCCTGGTGATCTTCGGTGTGCTGGGGCTGGCCGTCCTGGTGCCGCTCGGGTTCGTCGTCGGCTTCGGTGTCCGCCGTGACCGCAGGATCCGTCAACTGCTGGGCGAATGGGCCGCGCTGGACCTCGACCCGGCGCGTGATTCCCGCCATCGCGTACCGGGCCTGAGTCTGCTGTGGTTTCTGGTGTCGTTCCTGCTCGGAGCGGTCGGGCTGTGGATCTCGTTCGTGGCCCCGGCGTCCGCACGCCCCGGCAGCTGGACGTACGGCCAAGTCGCGTACTTCATGGGCGTGGGCCTCGTCCTCTGGGTGATGGGTCTGATCGGCATCACCAAGGCGGTGGCCCACTACCGCTGGGCGGTCCGCCTCACGTCGGCCGTACGCCCCGCGCTCACGCCCGGCGGCGCGCACCGCTGAGCCGGCGCCGGACCGCTGAGCGGGTGTCGGACCGCTGAGCGGGTGTCAGACCGCTGCGGGAGCGCCGATCAGCACGGTCGGGGCCCCGGCGACGCGGGTGAGGAATACCGTCGCCGCGTTGGGCCCGCTCGGCTTCACCTTGCGGCGCAGCTCCTCCGGTTCGACGGCCGAGCCGCGCTTCTTCACCGTCAGGGTGCCGACTTCGCGCTCGCGCAGCAGGGCCTTCAGCTTCTTCAGGTTGAAGGGGAGTTCGTCGGTGATCTCGTACGCGGTCGCATACGGGGTCGGCCGCAGCTCGTCCGCCGTGATGTACGCGATCGTCTCGTCGATCAGGCCGCCGTCGAGGTCCTCGGCGACCTCGGCGACGAGATGCGCGCGGATGACGGCGCCGTCGGGCTCGTACAGGAAGCGGCCGACCTTGCGGACCTGCGGGTTGGGCAGGCCGCGGCCGGTCAGGGTCGCGCCGGAGGGAAGGAGGGTGGCGCGGCGGGTGCCGGGGACGATGACCTCGGTGCGGCCCTCGTCGTGCCAGAGCACGGCTTCCTTCACATCGCCGCCGTCCGAGATCCACTCCGCCTCGAAGTCGTGGGGGACCAGCTCGTGCGGGATGCCGGGCGCGATCTTGATGGCGCCGGTGCCGACCTGCCGTACCGCGTCGACCGCCCACGACAGCGGCGGCGAGTACGCCTCCGGGTCGAAGATCCGGCCCCGGCCGCCGCGCCGGGCCGGGTCGATGAAGAGCGCCTCGGTGCCACTGAGGTCGTAGTCCATGACGTCCGCGCAGGCGACCGTCATCAGCGGCGTGCCCTCCACCACCGTGCGGACATTGACCAGGGCGGTCTCGGCGGTCACCGGGTCCCGGTCGACGGCCTGCACGACGAAGCCCGCACGGGCGAGGGCGATCGCGTCGCCGCCGATGCCGCAGCACAGATCCGTAACGGCGACCGGGCCGATGTCCCAGAAGCGCTTGGCCCGGTACGCGGCGACCGACGCGCGCGTGGCCTGCTCGATCCCGTGCGGCGTGAAGTACATCCGGTACGCGTCCTCCGCGCCGAACTTCGCCACCGCCCGCTGCCGTAGCCGCGCCTGCGTGAGCGCCGCGGAGACCAGCTCGGCAGGGTGCTCGCGGCGCAGCCGGGTGGCGAGGGCCAGCTCCTCTCCGGGCGCGTGGTCGCGCAGCGCGGCGAGCAGGGCCTGGCCCTCGTCGCCGAGCAGCGGCGAGAGGAGCGGGAAGCAGTCGTCAGTCACCCGGCCATTGTCGGCCAGCCGGGGGACGCTGCGCGCAGGGCGGCGGTGTCGGGGCCTTGCGGGGGAGTGGCGCTGACAGGATGCAGCGCCATGCAGCAAGTAAGACAAAAGGGAAAAATGCCAAGAAGATGGCGAGCTCGCGTGGCGCTCTCGATGTCGCTCCTCGTCGCGCTCGGCTCGGGCTGTGCCGCGGAGCCCTCGGACTGCGGTGAAGGCGGCGGGACGTCGCGGCCCGCC
>NZ_JBSGZO010000732.1:0-3007 GCF_053611045.1 Streptomyces sp. NPDC054841
CTCCTGGGCCCGTCCGCGGTGCGGCGGTGCGGCGCCGCCAGGGCCCAGTTCACGCGCGCTGCCCCGCTTGCCGGGCCGGTGCGCGGGGCAGCGCCGGGGCCGTTTCAGGACCATGGCGCGCGCAGCCCGGACGTCACCGCCGCTGCACGACGGGTGACGTCGCGACAGCGGTGACCACCAGCCCTCGTTCGACCAGCCAGCGGCCCGTCAACTGGCGTGGAAGCAGCGGCTGACCGGACGTGCCGGCTGCGGGACGCGCTCGCAGGTGGGCCGTGAAAGTGCCGGCCAGGGTGTCGAAGTGGAGTTCCGCGTCCTCGAAGCTCAGGCGTTCCCCGGTGCGCGGGTACCAAGCCTTGTACACACTCTCCTTTGCGCTGAACAGCAGCCGGTCCCAGTGCGTGCCGGCCGGTGCGGAACCGATCCAGGCCCGCTCGGCGGGCAGGGCAATGGCCTCCAGGACCCCGCTGGGGAGCGGCCCGTGCGGCTCGGCGTCGATACCGAGCATCATCGACTGATTCCCGTGTGCGAGCGCCGCTGCCCGGTATCCGTCGCAGTGCGTGAGGCTGCCGATGACCGCAGCGGGCCAGAGCGGGGCGCCGTGCCGGTCGGGCAGAACGGGCCCGGGAGACTGCCCGAGCTCGGTCAAGGCCCGGCGGGCGCAGTACCGGACCGTCGTGAATTCTTTGCGCCGCTTCTCCACGGACTTGCGGATGAGGGCGGCCTCCTCGGGGTAAAGCTCCACGTCCGGCGGGTCCCAGAAGGACTCGACGACGGCGACACCACTGGGCAGCAGCCGCCTCAGCATCCCGGGTTCCTCCACCTCCGGCACAGTGGCCGACAGGACATGGCGGGCCCGGGCGTCGCTGTGGGCGTGTTCCCGCAGCGGGTCTGCTTGCGATCCATCGGTCACAATCCCACCTTGCTCACGTCTCCGAGGAAACCGTTTCCGCTGTTTCCGGGAGTGATCGACTCCTCGGCGTGCTGGTGAACGCGGCTTCACACCGCGGCCCTTCACACCGGACCTGCACGGGACGCCGGCACCGGGCCGTCAACGGACCGTACACGCGACACCGGTGCCGGTGCCGTACGCGCACGCACGGCACCGGCATCGGCGTACTCGCAGCCTGTCAGGCCACCGGCTCGGACAGGCCGGCGTCCTCGCTCTCCATTGCGGCGAGCAGGTCCGACGCCATGTGGGCGACAGCGGGGCTTGTGAGCATCCCGGTCTCATCGTCCTTGAGGCAGATCTCCCGCGCGACGAACCCGGCTTCGGGCATCAACAGCGCCGCCCGTGTACGGGTGAGTCCTTTGCCGGGGCTCGACGAGGACAGCGCGGTGCACTCGGACCAGAGCGGGATCACGTCGTACAGCTCGGCCAGTGCGAGCACACGGAGCCGGTTGACGGCTCTGTTCAGGGATGCCGTCGTCGCGCCGGCTGCTGCGTTCGGCCCGGCGGCGCGGCCCGTGCCCAGCAAGGCCCAGGAGATCCGCGTGGCCAGAGCTGCGGGATCGTCGAGGCGCTGCTCCGGAGAGGACCCCAGGTCCCGCTCGAGGCTGATCACATCGGGCTCGTCCAGCAGGTACGGGGCGTCGGCGATCGCACGCCGGAACTCTCCGACCACCGTTTCAATGTCGACCAGTTCCGGGTCGAAGAGCAGAACGCGAGGGGCTCGCTGCCCCGTTCTGCCAAGCGCCTCAGCGATCGCGCAGGCCAGGATGGCTCCCACGCGCCGACCGAGCACAGCGCGGACCCTCAGCCCGCTTGCCCGCACCGCGTCCAGCCAGGGCTCGATGAAGGCGGCCAGACTGTCCCCCTTCAGAGGAGAGTCGAACTTCTCCAGAGCGCGCCACACGTTGTGCGGGGTGTCCAGGAGTGGGACCAGTTCCCGGAAGTCCGCCATGTTCTCGCCGGACAGCATGTCGATCGCGAGAATCAGTCCACCGGATTCTCCGGAGCCTATTTCTTCCCAGTATTCTGGCCCATCCATAGCGCTTCCTCACTCCGTGATGCCGTGGCACGGTGGCGATTTACCGGCCCACGAACACGCCAGGAAAGCCAATCGGAACGGCGGCCACTCCAGGAAAGGGCACAACCGCCGTCTCCGGTACCGACCCGCCGCCGAGGCACGCGACTCATTCGACAGGTACAGCGTCATCCTCGCCCGTTTCGGCCTGCAACCAGGCAGAAACGGGAGAGGAATGATCTTCTGTTTCACCGACCGGCGTTCCCAGCGACTGACGACGTCAGCTTAGGGCGGGAGGATTCGGATGCGTACCCCTACCAGTCCCTGCCGGTCCCCTACCGGTCCCCTATCAGGCCGTGAACCAGCCCCGGGCCCGGGCCAGATCCATGACACAGCCGCGGACTTGCCGAATCTGGCCTGCCGTCAGAGTACCGACCGACTCGAGCAGGGCTTCCGTGAGATCGGTGCGAAACTCCGCGGCACTGACCACCTGTCGTACTCCCACCTGGCCGGCCGACGGTTCGTCCGGGGTGCTCCCGCCCGCGGCCGGCCGGGCGGCAACTCGGTTCGAAGACGGCTGATAGACCAGGCGGATCTGCGAGGCCTTGGGGCCCTTCTCCCCCATCTCCATGAAGAACTCGACCTCACTGCCCTCCTGGTACAGGTACTTCTCGTCGAGCAGGTCGTTCGCATGCATGAAGACGTCCTCACCTCCCTCACCAGGGTTGATGAATCCGTACCCCCGGACATCGTCGAAACGCAGAACCTTCCCCGTCATCAACACGACCACGCACCTCCACCATCAACTAATTACACCGTGCTTGGTTGCTCTCTTTCGGAGAGTCAACACCGCAATAAACCTACATGATTTCATGAAATGCACGAGGCGTACTGTTCACAACGCGGTACCCCTCTCGCGGCTGCTTTCACCGGCACCGCCGACCGGTCCATCGCACTCGTCGGCGCCCCCCTTCGGCGCCGGTTCGTGTTGGTCGAGTAGTCGTCGAGCAACGACCCCACCCCCGGGCTGCGGCGCCCAAAGC
>NZ_JBSGZO010000733.1:0-2970 GCF_053611045.1 Streptomyces sp. NPDC054841
GTACCGGGTGATCGTCCGGTGATCGCCCCGAGTGCTCTCCGGCTGGTGCGGAGGGTTGCGTTCCGGCCGGTTCGGGTAGGACGGGCTACGACCCGATCTGCCCGTCCGGCGTCCCTGAGGTGATCCGTGGTGATCCTGGAAGCTCTCGGCTCCGTCCTGCTCGGATTCGCGCTCTCCTGGTCAGCCGTACGGCGGCTTCCGGACCGGCTCCCGGCACCCCGCGTCGTGTACACGACGGGCACGCTGGGCGCGCTCTTCGGGGCGTATCTGACGCACGCGGCGCTCGGACCCGGCTATCTCCTCGGCACCCTGGCAGGCGCGCTCTTCGTCGGGGCCGTCACGCTGTCGTTGCTCATCCGCCCGACAGCCCGCCGCCTGCGCCGATCAGCCGCCGTCTGACCTCCGGTCAGGCAGCCAGCCCCAGCGCAGCCATCCGCTTGGTGTGCGCCTTGGTGATACGGGTGAACATCTCGCCCACCGCAGCGAGGTCGAACCCGTCCGCGACCCCGCCGACGAGCATCGTCGACAGCGCGTCCCGCTCCGCGACGACCCGCTGCGCCTGGGACAGCGCCTCGCCCATCAGTCGGCGGGCCCACAGCGCGAGCCGCCCGCCGACCCGCGGGTCCGCCTCGATCGCGGCGCGCACCTTCTCGACGGCGAAGTTGCCGTGACCCGTGTCGTCGAGCACCGCGAGCACCAGCCTGCGGGTGTCGGAGTCCAGCCGTACCGCCACCTCGCGGTAGAAGTCGCTGGCGATCGAGTCGCCGACGTACGCCTTGACCAGGCCCTCCAGCCAGTCGGACGGTGCGGTCTGGCGGTGGAACTCGTCCAGCGCCGCCGCGAACGGCTCCATCGCCTTGGTCGGCTCGGCCTCGATGCCGGCGAGCCGGTCACGCAGCTGCTCGAAGTGGTGGAACTCGGCGGAGGCCATCTTCGCCAGCTCCGCCTTGTCCGCCAGCGTCGGTGCCAGCTTCGCGTCCTCGGCGAGCCGCTCGAAGGCCGCCAGCTCGCCGTACGCGAGCGCTCCCAGCAGGTCCACGACCGCGGCGCGGTACTGGGGGTCGGCGGAAGCCGCGGCCCAGTCCTGGGCGGCGATCCCGGTGAGTTCTTCGGCTGCGTCGGCGGCGGGCGCGGTGGCGTTGTCAGGCGTCTCCATGGAGCGCACAATAGCTCGCCATCCGCGCCGCGGAAGTGCCTGGTCAGCACCCGCCGCCACGCGGTTCCCACGAATTCGGCCAACACACATGCGCGAATCCGGGGTACAGTGGTATTAAGCCTGCCGGATATTTCGGCGGGCCCTCTGAATGAGGATGCCCGGTCGGTGGCCCGATCGGCTCCGACCTGACAGCCCTCTATGCGCAATTTCGCCATATGAGGGGACCTCAGCGGCACGAGCGCTCGAGCGACGGCAGTGGTCCCGCGCCTTTCCGGCCAATCCACGGCCGGCCGTCCAGTACCCAGGTGCGGTAAGACCCAGGTGCGGTAAGACCCCCAGCGTTCGCCTCGCGCCGCGTCTCACAGAAGAGGCAACACCCTGACTACGCAGGCCAAGACTTTCCGAGAGCTCGGGATCCTTCCCGAGACCGCCGAGGCCCTTGAGGCCGTCGGCATCACGTCCCCCTTCCCCATCCAGGAGATGACCCTCCCGGTCGCGCTCTCCGGCACCGACGTCATCGGCCAGGCCAAGACCGGCACGGGCAAGACCCTCGGTTTCGGACTGCCGCTGCTGGAGCGCGTCACCGTCCCCGCGGACGTCGAGGCGGGCCGGGCCAAGCCCGAGCAGCTGACCGACACGCCGCAGGCGCTCGTGGTCGTCCCCACCCGTGAGCTGTGCACGCAGGTCACCAACGACCTGCTGACCGCCGGCAAGGTGCGCAACGTCCGCGTTCTCGCGATCTACGGCGGCCGTGCGTACGAGCCGCAGGTCGAGGCCCTGAAGAAGGGCGTCGACGTCGTCGTCGGCACGCCCGGGCGCCTCCTCGACCTGGCCGGCCAGAAGAAGCTCAACCTCTCCCACGTCAAGGCGCTCGTCCTCGACGAGGCCGACGAGATGCTCGACCTGGGCTTCCTGCCCGATGTCGAGAAGATCATCCAGCTGCTGCCGGCCAAGCGCCAGACCATGCTGTTCTCGGCGACCATGCCGGGTGCGGTCATCGGCCTCGCACGCCGCTACATGTCGCAGCCCACGCACATCCGCGCGACCGCGCCGGACGACCAGGGCGCTACCGTCGCGAACATCACACAGCGTGTGTACCGCGCGCACTCCATGGACAAGCCCGAGATGGTCGCGCGCATTCTGCAGGCCGAGGGCCGCGGGCTGGCGATGATCTTCTGCCGTACGAAGCGTACGGCCGCGGACATCGCCGAACAGCTCGCCCGGCGCGGCTTCGCCTCCGGCGCGGTCCACGGCGACCTGGGCCAGGGCGCGCGTGAGCAGGCGCTGCGCGCGTTCCGCAACGGCAAGGTCGACGTGCTGGTGTGCACCGATGTCGCCGCTCGCGGTATCGACGTCGAGGGCGTCACGCACGTCATCAACTACCAGTCCCCCGAGGACGAGAAGACGTACCTCCACCGCGTCGGCCGCACCGGCCGTGCGGGGGCGTCCGGCACCGCCGTGACGCTGGTCGACTGGGACGACATCCCGCGCTGGCAGCTGATCAACAAGGCGCTGGAGCTGGACTTCAACGACCCGGTCGAGACGTACTCCACGTCGGCGCACCTCTTCGAGGAGCTCGGCATCCCCGCCGGGACCAAGGGCGTCCTCCCCCGTGCCGAGCGCACCCGCGCCGGTCTCGAGGCGGAGGAGCTGGAGGATCTCGGCGAGCCGGGCGGCCGCGGTGCGCGCTCGCGTCCCGCACGGTCCGCGCGTACGACGCCCGAGGAGACCCCGGCCCGCACCCGCACGCCGCGCCAGCGTCGCCGTACCCGCGGCGGGTCGCCGGTGAGCGACGAGGCGGCGGCGGCTGCCGC
>NZ_JBSGZO010000734.1:0-2964 GCF_053611045.1 Streptomyces sp. NPDC054841
CGGTCCCCGTGGGGGCCGACCGGCCGCGGCGTTCTTCGTCAGTCCGTAGGTCGCGCCAGTCCGTAGGTCGCCAGGCTGTCGGTCGTCAGACCGTCAGTCGTCAGACCGTCGGTGCCGTGACCGCCGGGCGGCGGCTCGCGATGACCTTGTTCGCCAGGGATCGCGGGCTGGTCAGGAAGCCGAAGCCCCACGACATGTGCATCGTGGCCAGCGCGACCGGGATCTGCAGCCGGGCCTTCAGCGGCAGACCCCTGCCCGCCGGGACCGATCCGGCGGTGATCGCCGCGAGATAGCCGGCCGGGATCACGAAGCCGAGCGGGCTGACCGCGGCGCCCACCACCAGGCCCGCGGCGATCGCGCAGACGGCGGTCGGCGGAGCGAGATAGCGGAGGTTGATCGAACCGGAGTGGTAGCGGGCGACGACATGGCGCCAGCGGCCGTAGTCCTTGTACTGCTTGGCGAGCGCCTTCACGGAGGGCCGCGGCCGGTACTGCACCTTCAACTCCGGTGAGAACCAGATGAGTCCGCCGGCCTCGCGGATCCGGAAGTTCAGCTCCCAGTCCTGGGCCCGGATGAACTCCTCGTTGTAGCCGCCCTGCTGCTCCAGCGCCGCACGGCGGAAGACACCCAGATACACGGTCTCGGCCGGGCCCGCCTCGCCGCCGGTGTGGAACGCGGCGTTGCCGACGCCGACCTTCGAGGTCATCGCGGCCGCGACCGCGTGCTCCCAGTCGTTCTCGCCCTCGGCGTGCATGATGCCGCCGACGTTCTGCGCACCGGTCTCCTCGAGGAGCCGGACGGCGGTCGCGATGTAGTTGGGCGACAACATGCCGTGACCGTCGACCCGTACCACGATCGGGTGCCGGGATGCCTTGATCGCGGCGTTGAGCGCGGCCGGCGTACGCCCGGTGGGGTTCGGCACGGTGTGGACGCGGGGGTCTTCGCGCACGAGCTCGGCAGCGATCTCGTCGGTACGGTCCGTGGACGGGCCCAGCGCGATGACCACCTCCATCTCGCCGTCGTACTCCTGCTCCAGGATGTGCCGGACCGAGTCGCGCAGATGCCGCTCCTCATTGAGGACCGGCATGATCACGGAAACGGCGGTGGTGGGCGCGGGCATGGCTTCCTCGGGGTCCGGGGGTCGTCCCGGGAGACGGCAGTATCGCCCGCCACGTTACCGCGAACGGGGGACACCGGTGCGCGCCGCCCGGTCCGCTCCCGGTGCCGCAGATCGTATGGGCCTACGGTTCTCGCGATCACGGTCTGCCACCCCGCGGAGGTGCCCCTCGTGCCCACACCGCCCCGCTCGCCCCGTCCGCGACCGGCGGCGGCCCGACCGAGGCCGGAGGCGGCCCGGCCGAGGCCGCCGGCGGCACGACCCGGACCGCAGGGCGGCCGGCCGCAGCCGCGCCTCAGACGGCACGTCGAGCGACCCCGCTGGGGCATCAGGATGGCGACGTCGCTCTCGGTGCTGGTGCTGGGGGTGGGTGGCATCGGTCACAGCCTGGTGACGGGGCTGGACAGTGGTATCGGGCGGGTCGACCCGTTCAAGGACATGAAGAACCGGCCGGAGGCCGGGAACGGGATGAACATCCTGCTCGTCGGCACCGACGGACGGAACAGGATCACCAAGGAAGAGCGCCGCAAGTACCGGCTCGGCGGCGCGCCCTGCCGCTGCACCGACACGATCATGCTGGTGCACATCTCCGCGGACCGGGAGCGCGCGAGTGTCGTGAGCCTGCCGCGGGACTCGTACACGGAGATCCCCGCCCACACCGACGTGACCACCGGAAAGCACCACGGCAAGCACGCGCTGAAGCTCAACGCGGCGTACGCGGAGGGCGGGGCCGCGCTCACGGTGCGGACCGTCGAGCACATGACGAAGGTGAAGGTCGACCACTACCTGGAGGTCGACTTCACCAGCTTCATGAAGACCGTGGACGCGATCGGCGGGGTGGAGATCTGTACGGCCCGTCCGCTGAAGGACTCGTACACGGGACTCGACCTGCCCGCGGGGACGCACACGCTGGACGGCGGGAAGGCCTTGCAGTACGTACGCTCACGCCATATCGACGGGGCGGCGGACCTGGGCCGGATGCAGCGCCAGCAGCGCTTCATGGCGGCGCTGATCCACCGGGCCACCAGCAGCGGGGTGCTGCTGAATCCCGTGAAGTTCCGTGAGGTCGGCTCGGCGATGCTCAACGCGGTACGGGCGGACAGGGAGTTCGGTACGGACGAGATGCTCACTCTCGGAAAGGCGATGCGGGGCTTCACACCGGCGTCGTCGGAGTTCACGTCGGTCCCCGTCGGGGACGTCAGTTATCCGGTGAAGGGCATCGGCTCGACGGTGAAGTGGGACCCGGTGAAGTCCCAGCGGCTCTTCCAGGCGCTGCGCGAGGACAAGCCGCTGGCGCCGCGCCGCCCGGGGAAGCCGGGGGCGCAGCGGTCGAAGATCATCGACGTACCACCGAAGCAGATCCGGGTCCAGGTCTACAACGGGACCCGGCTGGACGGCCTCGGCGCGCGCGTGGACGCCGCCCTGCGGGCGACCGGGTTCAACACGACCCGGGTGCCGCGCAACGACGACCGCCGCGATGTGAAGCGCACGGTCGTCTCGTACGACCCGCGCTGGGACCGCTCGGCGAGGTCCCTCGCCGTGGCCCTGCCGGGCTGCGAACTCCGCGCGGTGCACGGCCAGGGCGCGACCCTCAAGGTGACGGCCGGCTCGGGCTTCACCAAGGTGATCCCGGTCCGCGCCGAGGCCCCCCTCACGCAGGGCGCCTTCGAGGCCGTCACCGGGGACCAGGTGCTCTGCAACTGACCGACGGCGCGCGTCGGGCCTCCCCGGGTGCCTGCGCGCCGGGAGCGGAGGACCGGGAGTCGTCGCCGGTGCCTGGCACGTTCCCGGCCCGTCGGGGGTGCCCCCGGGCGAAGCTCCGGGGGAGTCTGCGGACGGACCCCCGG
>NZ_JBSGZO010000735.1:0-2959 GCF_053611045.1 Streptomyces sp. NPDC054841
CGGATACAAGACGCCGCATGCCTCCCTCACCCCGAGCAAAACCATGCCTGACCAGCAGAAATCAACGGATCACGTTCGGTTGAGATACGGCTTCTCACGCCAGAGGAATGACTTGTAGCAGGCGCCGTTGTCGGCCAGGACGCGTTCGACGGTGATGCCGTGGCCAGTGAAGAAGGCGTGGGCCCGCTGCCGGAAGGCCACCGCGGTCTCCTTGCGCTCGTTGGTCAGGATCTTGCTGCAGGCCAGGCGAGAGTGGTCGACGGCGGAGTGGATGTAGCTGTAGCCGATCACCAGCTTGCAGCTCTTGCGCTGGTCGGTGGTGGCCTGCCGGTTGTGGGCGCCGGCGGTCTTTGCTCGGTGTTGCCCAGCGTACGTTTGATCCGTGGATCCGGCTCGGGGACGAGTCAGGCAACAAAGGTGCGCGCTTCACGCTCGGCCTGGGCCTCTGCCATGGCGTAGAGCACGGCATTCGCCGCCAGTACCCGGGCCGACCGGACAGCGAGGGGTTCCAGGTTCAGTACCGACGCAATTCGAGTCTCGCTCCACCCGAGACGAAGCAGACCGTGGACCACAGCGGGCCGGTACTTGGCCGGGACAGGAACGCGATCACCTGCCTGGAGACCGGCGATCAACCCAGGGTCGAGCGTGCGCAGCCGGGAGGCGTGTTCGCGCAACCTCCGCCGCTCCTGTCCGGTGAAACCGCCCCAGATTCCGTCTCCTTCGGAGTGCCGTACCGAGCGAGCGAGGCATGACTGTCGCATCGGACAGCTGCGACAGAGTCTTTTTGCGGCGGTCACTTGCTTGTCCTGCAGTGGCCCGGGCCTGGTGGGGAAGAACAGCGCGGGGTCCGCGTCGCCACAGGCGGGGACGGCCGGGCTGGCCGGATCAGAGTGCATTGGGTTCACCTCGGAATCGGGGGTTGGTTACCGCGCCCCTCGTTCGTGCTGATCAGTGGGGTTCTGCTCGGGGGTACGGCGCTGAAGCTCTGATCGTTCGCTGTCGGACCGTTGTTCGCCGTCAGCTTGATTCGGCAGAGTCCCGGCCCGTCCTACGCGGTGAACCGTCGCTCCTCAAGCCCGCCCTCGCGGTTGTGGACGCCGGGTAGCGGGAATCAGCAGACTCCCCTGGCGCTCGACTTTCGGGTGGATTGCACATGACGCAGCGGCCAGTGCAGGTATCGGCCGCATGTGATGTGCGGAGGGGCCCAGGGTCTCGTCGGCACGCCCAGCGGCCGAGTGGCACCCCCGAGAAAACGACAAGGACGACGAGGAGAGTGGTGACGGACTCGGCTGCGGTCATCGTGTGGGCTTCACGTTTGTTCCGACGAGGCATGGACGCAACCCTGTGCCGAGGCCATGTATCCGTCTGGAGCTCTGCGCGTGACGTGTGACGGGTCCTCCAGCGCCAGTGCTCGTGATCTCCTGTCCTCACGAGCGGGGAGGTCATCGAGTGATGCGGCTGTGAGGGAGGCGAGATGGAGGAGCACGTCGAGTTCGATGGCACGATGCGTGGCGACGCTGACGCATGCTGCGGGCGGAATCATCAGTGAGTACCTCTGTCGGGGAAGCAGATGAAGTCGGCCGTCCCGAACCGCGGATCGGGCCTGACCTCCTCCCTGATGAATACGAGACGGGCTAGACGAGGGTTCGCCCGAGTCTTTGAGGCAGGCATCAGAGAAAGGGGACTCAGAACGGGCATTACGTTGCTAAGTCATCGTCCAACTTCGGGCTCCTGCCCGTCCCCGGACGCCGCCGTGGGCGTCTACCACCTGGTCATGACAGTTTTCCGCTTCACCCCGTCCGCAGTCGTGCTCCCACACTTCGTGTATCCGCACATCGAGCTGGTCCGGGGAGCGCACTGTCCGATACGTACGCGAGGTCGCGAGCCCCTCAGCAGGGCTACCTGGCTGCGACAACCCCCAACCCTGGCCTGACACGCAACCACCAAGAATCTCATTGTCGTTGATGGTAAACCTCCGGTGCGGGAAAGCGCCGCGGTGCATCACAAGGAGCAGAGTGTCGACGGCAGGTGCCGTACAGAAGGCTCGAGAGCAGCCAGCCTGAGGTTACGGGACTCGGCCGGGGCCAGCCCCCGTACCCTCCTGCGTCCTTCGGAGGGAACGGTTTAGCCTGCGCGTTTCACTTGCAGTCGTGTCCGGATCATGAGCGGGAATGCGAAAGTGCCTTCTGAGCTGGGACGATGAGGCTTGTCTAAGGTCTCTGCAGTCCGAGCAGGAAGGCACTTTCTGCGTGCACACTACCGGGTCGCGTCCGGAGCTTGTCGTCTCGGCGGACGGTCGCGGAGTCGTCAATCACGCTGGTTCCCGCCTGCTGGCAGATCTCGCCGACGCCACCGGCATGACCAGCTCCTTCACCGGCGTCCTGCGTCGGTTGCGACCGCGTGGTACCGGGCACGACCCCGGCCGGATGGCGGTCGAGCTGGCGGTGATGCTCGCCGACGGCGGTGAGACCATCGCCGACCTGGCTTTCCTGCGCGACCAGCGCGAGGTGTTCGGGCCAGTGGCCTCAACCTCCACGGCTTGGCGTCTGCTGGCCGATATCGATACGGCCGCATTGGCCGCCCTGCGCGTTGCCCGGGCCACTGCCCGAGAAGTCGCCTGGCTGCAGGCTGCCGAGAGCCGGGGCGGGATACCGCCCTCCCGCGCAGGTGGACGTGCCCTGCCCGGCCCCGTCCTGGACCTCGATGCCACCATGGTCACCTGTCACTCGGACAAGGAACAGGCCGCGGCTACCTACAAAGGTGGTTTCGGCTTCCACCCGCTACTGTGCTTCCTGGACAACACCGGCGAAGCCCTCGCCGGTCTGCTGCGGCCGGGCAACGCCGGCGCAAATACTGCCGCCGACTGAGCTGAACCGGATTTTGTAGCGGCCCTGAAGCCAGGCATGATCGCCTCGGCAGATGGGAGAACACAGGTCCGATGCCTGCACCACGGAAGTAC
>NZ_JBSGZO010000736.1:0-2958 GCF_053611045.1 Streptomyces sp. NPDC054841
GGGCCGAAGCGGGCCTGGGTGTGCCCGGGCGGCAGGAAGGTCAGATGGGTGCCGGTGTGCAGCCCCGGCTGCCCGTCCGGTGCCGGCAGCGCCAGCGGCCGGCGCACGCCGGGCAGCAGGACGGTTCCGATGTCTCCCGAGACCTGAACCAGGTGCACCGCCGCGGTGTTCCGTCCGACGACCTCGGCAATCCACTGCTGCCACAGATGGGCGGCCTGCTGGGCACCGGGCCCGTGCGCCACGATCTCGATCTCCCGGCCCTGCAGGTGACCGCCGGCTCCGAGCCAGGTGAGGAAGGGCTCCGGGTCGATGGCCTGCAATCCGCCACCGCCGAGCAGCAGCGGTGCAGGGCGGTCGGGCTCCGCCCACAGCAGAGTAGTGGTGAGGTCGGGGGGCGTGGCCACCTGGCTGGCGAACATCACTCCCGCGCTTGAGGTGTCGGTGACCACGCCGGGGGCGGCGCCCCGCCAGCGGAAGGGCTGGGAGAGCGGGTGAAGGTGTCCGAAGGCATCGGTGACGAGCGGTCCGGTGAAGGGGACGGCGTTCTGCGGGTCGAGGGTCTGCGGGTCCGGGATGGTCTCGTCCCAGCCGCCGACCTCGATCATTCCGCCGTCCGTCGAGACCCGGGCGGCAGCGGAGATGTCGTCGCCCCAGAGGCCCGGCGCAGGCAGGTGGGTGGTCCGCACGGTGTAGATCGCAGTTCCGGCACCGTTGGCGACGGCACGGAGGATCGGCCCGGTCGGCACGACGGCGCCAGGGCTTACCGGCAGGATGAGCAGGCGCGCCGGGCGCAGGACCGTACCGCCGGCGCCGGTAGCGCTGAGTGCCTGCTGCCTGACGTACTGTCCGACCTGGGCGCCGACGGTGGGCCCGGTGACGGACAGCACCGAATCGGGCAACCCGGTCGCCGGATCGACGGTGTACCAGTTGCCCGCGTGGTCCAGGCCGAGGACGACCGTAGCCATATGCGGCGACGGCGGCAGGCTGCCCAGCAGGGCCAGCCAGGCCAGCCGGGTATCAGGCTGGGCGGCAGCAGCAGAACTCTCGCCCGGGTTGTGCAGCAGCTCGGACATCTGGGTGCCCTCGGTGGCGCCGCCAAGGGCACCGGGGCTGACCGGCGTGAATTCCAGGGCGGCGCCCATGGACTTGGCGAAGTCCAGCCAGGCGTCCCGCTGGTACGTCGGGCCTTCCAGGCTGATCACCAGGTTGTGGCGGTAGGTCTCCGACAGTTTGGTGAGCACCGAGTGCATGAGGAGATGGCGTAGGTAGTCCCCCTCCCCCGGCTGGCCGTCCACCGGCGTGCCGGGGACGCCGACCCGGATCAGGAGTCGGCCTCGACCCTCTGTCAACCGAATCGTGCCGGCCACTTGGCCGCTCACCCCGTCGGGCCGCAGCCACAGGCTGTTGCCGGGGATGACCTCGACCACCTGACCCACAGCGCCCGGCACCAGAAACACAGCGGTCTCTCCGAGAGGCTTGACCCACCGATGGTCCGGCTTGAGCCACTGCTCCTCGGGAAGCAGCCGGGTGACCACCGGCCCATGGGGAGCATGGAGCTCCAAATCCGTGGTGACGTACTGGGCGATCGGTACGTGCGCGCTTACCGCTCCGTCCCGGTCCACGGTGTACACGATGCCGTCGCGGATCTCGCCGTTGGGCTGCTCCAGGGCCTTCGGTACGGCGGTGACCGGTGTCGCGGCCTTGCCCGTGCCCGTGACAGGAACGAGGGAGCGGTCCAGTCCCGTCACGCAAGTCGGGCCGTGGTAGTCGTACGACGGCAGCAGCTCCGTCCAGCCCTCCGCGGGGTCGCCGCCCACCAGCTTGACGTAGCCGGACGCACCGATCTCCCACCCTGCGGACGGCGGTTGGGCGTAAACCGGTCCCTCGTAGGCCTGCACGAACTCCCTGAGCTGGTCCCCCACGATCGGGGCCAGCCAGGCCGGGACCGGGGCCCAGAACAGGACCTGCAGCGGCATGACCCCATGCCCGTGCTGGCGCCGCGCCCAACGGGCGACCTGCGAAGGGGAGAGCGTCTCGGGAACGACCAAGCCGTTCGAGAGGGGGAAGTCGAGTTCGAATCCCTGCACGGTGGGCCTGACCACGAGCCTACTCAGTCCGGACTGGCACCGGGCCAGCATGCCGCTCACCTGAGGCGGCAGCACGACGGTCTGCAGAGTGAGCCGGTCGGTACGGCCGTCCGGCGCCCGGTGAAAGATCGGTCGAAGCGTCTCCATCTTCTGCAGCGCACCCATGGGCGTGGTGCCACGGCTCGGCAGCAGGGGGGAGTACTCGTTGGCGATCCGCTTCCACGCCAGCCTCTGCCCGCCCGGCTGCAGGACGACCAGCTCTCTGGGGGCGTGGCGCCCGGCCTTGAGTTCGTCGACCCACGCCCTTCGCGCCCTCTCTGCCCGCCGATACAGCCCGTCGAGAATTTGTCGGTGCCTCTCGGTCACCTGGAGCAAGGAATTCTGGTTGGTGAGGCCCAGGATGCCGCCCACCGGAGTGACGTAGGTCGCTTCGGCCTTGAAGTGTCTTCCGATCTCCTTCGCCAGCGTCGCAAGCAGCGCGGCCTGGGTTCCGTCCACCGGCCCTCGCTTGCCGGTGATCAGCTGGATGGAGAGGCCCGTGGGGACGGCCTGGCCCGCGTTCGTGCCGGTCGTGTAGGCACGTTCGATCCGCTGGGCGAGTTCCTTGGGTGTGAGCAGCCACTGCTCGGCACCATCGGCGTCGTCGAGTACGAAGCCGCCCAGGTCGTAGTCCACCGGGAAGGCGATGAGCATCGTCTGCGGAAGGAGCGTGGCCCCGTGGAGGGGGAGTTCAAGGGCAATCTTGGGGGCCGACACCACCAAGCCGTTGATGTCCATTTCCAGGCGCGGGGCCGTCAGTCCGCCTCGGTCGAGCACCTCCGGCTGTGAAAGCCGCCGTGGCAGCTTGTCCGGCTCGGCCAGAGGCACGAAC
>NZ_JBSGZO010000737.1:0-2952 GCF_053611045.1 Streptomyces sp. NPDC054841
ACCCGGGGCCGGCCGGATCACGGTCGGCGGCGGGGGTTCGTTCACAGGGCCCTCAGCAGGGCTCAGTCTTCCGGAAGCTCCACCGGAGCGATCTCGTCGAAGACGTCACCGGGGCCGGGGTTGGTCGAGTCGGAGGCACCGCCGAGGTGGTGCATCACGCCCCACACCGCGTTGAGCGCCGTCTGCACCGCGCCCTCGGCCCAGCCGGCCGTCCAGGAGATGTCGTCGCCCGCGAGGAAGATGCCGCGCTTGTCGGCGGGCAGCCGGTCCTGCATGAAGTGCGTGAACAGGCGCCGCTGGTAGCGGTAGTGCCCCGGCAGGTTCGCCTTGAACGCACCCATGAAGTACGGCTCGTTCTCCCAGGACACGGTCACCGGGTTGCCGATGATGTGCTTGCGGATGTCGACCTTCGGGTAGATCTCGCCGAGCGACTTGAGCATGACCTCCATGCGCTCGTTCGCGGACAGCGGCAGCCACTTGAGGCTGTCGTCGCACCACGTGTACGAGAGGCAGATGACGGCCGGCTTGTCGGGCCCGTCGTCCAGCAGGTACGTGCCGCGCGTCATCCGGTCGGTGAGCGTCATCGACATGACGTCCCGGCCGGTCTGCTCGTCCTTGTCCAGCCAGAACGGCCGGTCGACGGGCACGAACAGCTTGGACGACTCCATGTAGTGGGTGCGCTCCATCGCCGTCCAGTGGTCGATGGGGAACAGCGAGTCATCGCAAGCGATCTTGGAGAGCAGCATCCAGGACTGGGCGGTGAAGATCGCCGCCTGGTACGTACGGATGTCGCCGGAAGCGTCCGTGACGGTGATGCGGTTGCCGGCGGTGCGGTGCAGCCGGGTCACGGCCGGGCGCGGCTCACCCTCGTGCAGCTTGGCCAGCGACGTGCCTTGCGCCCAGTGCACGATCTTCTCGGGCTCGCGCTCCCAGAGCCGCAGCGGCAGCTGCTGCGAGCCGCCCACGATGCCGCGGTGGTGGTCGTCGGCCTCGGTGTAGACGACGCGGAGGATCTCCAGGATGGAGTTGGGGAAGTCGGTGTCCCAGCCGCCGGTGCCGAAGCCGACCTGGCCGAAGATCTCGCGGTGCCGGAAGGACTTGAAGGCCTCCGAGTCGCAGAGGAAGCCGTAGAAGGTCTGGTTGTCGAGCTTCTCGACGAGCTTGGCCCAGATCTCGCGGATGCGCGGCACGTCGCGCTCACGCATGGCGCGGTTCATGTCCGAGAAGTCCGCGCCCTCCTCCAGACAGGCGTTCCACGCGTTCATCACGTCGCGGTAGACCTGCGGGAGGTCGTCGATCGTCTCCGCGTAGTGCGACTCGCCCTTGAGGTCCACGACCGTCGAAGGGGTCGACTCGGCCAGGGGGTTGGGGAACGCCTTGGTCTCCAGGCCCACCAGGTCGATGTAGTGCTGGAGCGCGGTCGACGACGGCGGGAAGCGCATGGCGCCCATCTCGGCGGTCAGCTCATCGGTGCCGGTGCCCTCGAAGCCGACCGTGCGCAGCCGTCCGCCGATCTGGTCCGCCTCGTAGACGACCGGCTTGAGGCCCATCTTCATCAGCTCGTACGCGGCGATGATGCCCGACAGTCCGCCGCCGATCACGGCGACCTCGGTGCCGTGCTCGGTCGCGGGTATCTGGCCGAGGCCCGCCGGGTGGGCCAGGAAGTCGTCGTACGCGTACGGGAAGTCCGGCCCGAACATGGTGATGGGCGGCTGCGCGTCGGTGTGCGGGACGGCGGTGGGCACCGTGGACGTCATGGGGTGTTGCTCCTGGTGTGGCGGGACGAGAGTCTTAGCGGGCGAGCGACGCGTACAGGCCGGGGCGGCGGTCGCGCAGATACGGATTGGCGGCGCGCGAGGCGGCCAGGAAGTCCGGGTCGGCGTCGCCGAGCACCAGCTCCTCGCCGTGTCCGGCGCGGGCCCTTGCGATGCCGTCGGGGCCGGCCAGGCAGCTCAGGCCGACGAAGTCGAACTCGCCCTCGGGTCCGGTCCGGTTGACGTACGCCACGTACATCTGGCTCTCGAAGGCGCGCACCGGGACGAGCTTCTCGGCGACGAACTGGAAGGGGTGCATCTGTGCGGTCGGCACCACCAGCAGATCCGTGCCGGCGAGGGCGTGGGCGCGTACGTTCTCGGGGAATTCCACGTCGTAGCAGATCAGGATGCCGATCCGGAGACCGCCGAGCTCGGCCTGGACGACGGGCTCGTCGCCCGGGGTGAACCACTCCTGCTCGAAGCAGCCGAAGAGATGGGTCTTGCGGTAGTTCGCGAGGCGGGCGCCGTCGGGGCCGATGAGCTGCGCCGCGTTGTAGACCCTGTCCTCTTCGGCGCCGGTGCCGCGCTCGGGGTAGCCGTAGAGGACGGCGACGCCATGGCGGCGGGCGATCTCGGCGACGGCCCGTGCGGAGGTGCCGTCGGCGGTCTCGGCGAGGCGGTGAATGCCGGCGCCGATCGCGTACCCGGTGAGGAACATCTCGGGGCAGACGAGGAGCCCCGCGCCCGAGGCCGCGGCACGTGCGGCGTGGGTGTCGAGGATCTCGAGGTTCTTCGCGATGTCGCCGGGGGTCCCGGAGCTCTGGAGCAGGGCGGTACGCAGCGGCGGCATGGGCGACCTCGGAAAGGGTGGATGGGGGCGTCAGGGCGACGTCAGAAACGGTACGTTCCGGCGATCGGCCCGGACAAGGCGGGACCGTTGCGTTCCGCTTGTCGATCCATTGCGCGAATGCACCGCTCCGCGGCGATTCATTGCGTGCGCCCTCCTACCGGGGTCGCATGCCTCCCCCGCCGGACGGCGGAGGAGGGTCACGCCCGGGGCCGATGTTCCGGCGGGCGCCGGCCGGAACAGTGGTGGGTGCAAGGCCGCGACCGGCAATGTTTGCCCGTCAAGGAGCGTCGTCCGGTGCGTGCCATCGCAAGGCGGCCGGAAGTCCTTGTAGCGGAGCTACCAGGGCTT
>NZ_JBSGZO010000738.1:0-2896 GCF_053611045.1 Streptomyces sp. NPDC054841
GAGGTGCCGTAGCTGTCGTCGCGGGCCCGACAAGATCGCCCGGACAGGGCCTAGGGCCGGACAGGCCCCAGGGCGTGGGGCGGGTCGCACCACCCGTCCGGGTCACGGCTGGGTGGCCGGACCGGTGGTGCGCCTCCCCTCGAACCGCAGGGCCACGCCCGTCGCGACCGCGCCCAGGCCCTCCCACACGGCAATGCCGAGGAAAGCGGTCGGTGCGCGGTGGGAGAGCACCGCGAAGGCGAAGACGAAGCAGGTCAGCAGGCGGAACGGGACCGTCCAGCGGAAGAAGGCCTTCCAGTCGGCGAGCGCCGCCAGCACGTAGTACACGCCCATGTTGAGCGCGGCCATCGAGGAGGCGGTGACGAAGGACTGCGCGTAGTCCCCGGCGTCGAAGGTCACGTCCGAAGCCGGCCCCAGACCCATGACCATGAGCAAGTGGCTCGGGGAGATCAGCCCCGTCAGCCCCATCGTCGCGGCGAGGACACCGAACACGGCCATGGTCCAGCCGGACAGGGAACGGGGCAGCTGCTGCACGGAGTCCTCCACATACACCTGTATTGAAGATTGAAGTACCCCTGCATACCGTGCTGCGTGTCCCGAAGCCAACCGGAGTCGGCGCCTCCTCAGCGATGCCCCTACCTGAGCGCCGCCTCCATCATCTTCTGGGCGATCGGCGCCGCCAGCCCGTTGCCGCTGACCTCCGAGCGCGCCGCACCCGAGTCCTCGACGATCACCGCGACCGCCACCTCCTTGCCGGTCGCACCATCTCCGCCCCCGGCGGTCTTCGCGTACGACGTGAACCAGGCGTACGGCGTCTTGCTGTTGTTCTCGCCGTGCTGGGCCGTGCCCGTCTTCCCGCCGACCTCGGCGCCGCTGATCCGCGCGTTGCTGCCCGTGCCGTCCTCGACGACCGTGACCATGGCGCTGCGCAGCTGTTCCGCCGTGGACGAGGACACGATCCGCTCCGCCCCGGAGTCCCCGTAGCTCTGGAGGGTGTCGCCGTCCGCGTCCACCACCTTGGAGACCATGTGCGGGGACGCCATGAGACCGTCATTGGCCAGAGCGGCGGACACCATCGCCATCTGCAGCGGAGTCGCCGTCACCTCGAACTGGCCGATGCCCGTCAGCGCCGTCTGCGCCGAGTCCATGTCCGTCGGGTAGACGCTCTTCGACGCGCGCACGGGGACATCCTGTTCGGCATCGTTGAAGCCGAACTTCTCCGCCATGGCCCGGACCTTCTCCTTGCCCAGATCCGCGGCCATCTTCCCGAAGACGTTGTTGCAGGAGTACCGCAGCGCGGTGCGCATGGTCGCGTCCTCGCAGGGTGCGGACTTGTTCTCGTTCTCCAGCACGGTCCGGGTGTTCGGCAGCGTGTACGGGTCCGGGCTGTCCGTCCGCTCGTCCACCGACGAGTAGAGCCCGTCCTCCAGCGCCGCCGCCGCGACCACCAGCTTGAAGGTCGAGCCGGGCGGCAGCGGCTGGCGCAGCGCCCGGTTGAGCATCGGCTGGTCCTTGTCGCCGGTGAGCTGCTTCCAGGCGTCGCCGTCGGTCGTCCCGCTGATCGTCGACGGGTCGTACGACGGCGTGCTCACGATCCCCAGGATCCGGCCGGTCTTCGGATCGATGGCGACCGCCGCGCCCTTCTTGTCGCCGAGCGCCTCGAAACCGGCCTTCTGCACGGCGGGGTCGACGGTGGTGAGGACGTCACCGGGCTTGGCCTGCTTGCCGGTGAGCAGGTCCAGCGGGTTCTTGAGCAGATTGTCGGTGCCGTCGAGCACGTCGCTGTAGATGCCTTCGAGCTGGGTCGCGCCGTACGCCTGCGAGCTGTAGCCGGTGACCGGCGCGTACAGCTCGCCCTTCGTGTACGTGCGCTTGTACGCGAGATCGCTGCCCTCCGTTGTCCTCGAGCCGGTGACCGGCGAACCGGCCACGACGATGTCGCCCAGCGGCTGCGCGTACTGCGCGATGGTGTTCCGCCGGTTGTGCTTGTCGTCCGCGAGGGCCTCGGCCTTGTACGCCTGCACCCAGGTGGCCCGCACCAGCAGGGCGAGCACCAGGAGCAGACTGAAGACCGCGGCGCGCCTGATCGTCTTGTTCATCCCAGGGAGGGACGAGCGGCCTGAGGCGTTCCGTTCCGTTCTGCCGGGTTTCTCAGGGAATCCTCATCCGCTCCGGCGGGCGAGGATCCCGCCGGACCTACCGCGGGACGATGAACCCCGACTCGTACGCCGCGATCACCGCCTGCGTACGGTCCCGCGTGCCCGTCTTCGCCAGGACCGCCGCCACATGGGTCTTCGCCGTCGCCGGGCCGACCCGGAGCTGCTCCGCGATCTCCGCGTTGGTCAGGCCCCTCGCCATCAGCCGGAGCACGTCCGCCTCCCGCCCGGTCAGCCGCGCGGCCCAGGGCGGCGGCGGGGCGGGTGCGTGGCGCGCGTACTCCGCGGCGAGGCCCCGCAGCGCGGCCGGGTAGAGCAGCGAGTCGCTGCGGGCGACCAGCCGGACCGCCGCCACCAGGTCCTCCGCGGCGGCACGCTTGAGCAGAAAGCCCGCGGCGCCCGCCCGCAGCGCGTCGTACACGTACGAGTCGTTCTCGAAGGTCGTCACGACCACGATCCGCGGAGGCGCGTCCATCGAGCCGAGGATCTGCTGAGTGGCCCGGATGCCGTCGACCTCCGGCATGCGGACGTCCATCAGCACCACGTCCGGGCGCAGCTCGCGAACGACGGACACCGCCTCGGCGCCCGTCGCCGCCTCTCCCGCCACCTCCAGGTCCGGTTCGGCGTCGAGGATGACGCGCAGCGCGGTGCGGACCATGCGCTCGTCGTCGGCGAGGACGACCCGGATCGCGCTCATCGTCCACCGGCCAGGGGGAGGCGGGCGGTGAGCCGCCAGGTCT
>NZ_JBSGZO010000739.1:0-2881 GCF_053611045.1 Streptomyces sp. NPDC054841
GCTGAGCCGGTCTCGGATGCTCGACTGGACGCTCTCTATGACGGCTTCGCCGCCCAGGGGCTGTTGCACGGTTCCCTCTTCCAGGGGCTGCGGGCGGCCTGGCAACTTGGTGACGAGGTCTACGCCGAGGTTGCGCTGCCGGAGGGCACCGCGACGGACGGCTTCGGCATCCACCCCGCCCTCCTCGACACGGCGGTGCTGGGTGCCGCCCTCACCGTGGGCGCTGCGGCCGGCATCGAGACCAGCGCCGCTGCAGATACCGCGAAGGGCGATGTTGTCGAGATACCGGTCGCCTGGGACGGCGTCGTCCTGTATGCGACCGGAGCCTCGGTCGTACGAGTACGGATCACACCCACGGACGAGGACGCGGACGGTCGGAAGACCGTGGCCGTCGCGCTCGCGGACGAGACGGGTTCACCGGTCATGGTGATCGAGTCCGTTGCCCGTCGGCCGCTGTCCCCCGAGGCCGTGGCGGCTGTCGCACCGGTACGACGCGGCATCCTGGACGACGGGCTCTTCCACAGCGAATGGGCCCCACTGTCCAATGCCACGCCCATCCCTGGGACCACGGGTCCGACCGGATCGGACAACGGGTGGGGGCTGCTCGGCGAGGCACCGACGAAGCTGCCCCTCGACGGGACTCCGGTCTACTCCGATCTGGAAGAGATGGTCGCGGACGGTATGGTCCCTGCCGTCGTCCTCACCGCGTTCGGTGCTGCGGCGGCCCGACCGGGCACCGGCCGTGTCGCTGCCACCGGTAGTTCGATCGGCAGCCCGGTCGAGAGCGCGAACGACGACGGGGACGGGGCCGTAGCCGACGTCGACGCGGTGCGCGCGGCGGCGCACCGTGCGCTCGACCTGGTCCAGCGATGGCTCGCGGACGACCGTTTCGCCCGCTCCCGGTTGGTCCTGCTCACGCGCGGTGCGGTGGCCACCGAGCCGGACGAGGACATCACTGACTTGGGGAGCGCCGCTGTGTGGGGCCTGGTGCGCTCGGCCCAGTCAGAGAACCCCGACCGGATGGTCCTGCTCGACCACCAGGACGGTACCGACAACGGAACCGCCTTCACGGCGGCCGACCTTGCCGCGGTCCTCGCCTCGGGCGAACCGGAGCTCGCGGTGCGGGACGGTCGAGTCTTCGTACGCCGCCTCGCGCACGTACCCGCTGGCACCGACGCCCCCGATACCAACACCAACACCAACACAAGCACCAACGACAACGGCGGTGCCGGTGGCGACACCAACGACAACGCCACTGCCTCCACCGCCGACCCTGCCCCCGCACTCGACCCGTCCGGTACCGCACTCATCACCGGAGGCACCGGCACGCTCGGTGCCCTCATGGCGCGGCATCTGGTGACCGAGCACGGTCTTCGGCACCTTCTGCTGACCAGTCGACGCGGGGACCAGGCCGAAGGCGCGGCGGAGCTGGTGGCCGAACTGTCCGCGCTCGGCGCGCACGTCGAGGTCGCGGCCTGCGACGTCGCTGACCGCGGCGCGCTGGAAATCCTGCTGAAGTCGATCCCCGCGGAACGACCGCTGACGGCCGTCGTGCACGCGGCCGGCGTGATCGACGACGGACTGGTCACCTCCCTCACACCCGAGCGGCTCGACCGCGTCCTGGGTCCGAAGGTCGACGCTGCTCTGCACCTGCACGAGCTGACGCGCGAGGCGAAGCTCGCCGAGTTCGTCCTCTACTCCTCGGCCGCCGCCACCTTCGGCGAGGCCGGGCAGGGCAACTACGTCACAGCCAACACCTTCCTCGACGCCCTCGCCCAGCACCGCTGCGCGCTCGGCCTGCCCGCCACCTCGCTGCAGTGGGGATTCTGGGCACCCCGCAGTGGCGTCAGTGCCCATCTGACTGATGCCGACCTCCAGCGCATCGAGCGCGGCGGGATGCGGCCGCTGTCTGCGGAGGACGGCATGCGGCTGTTCGAGGTCGCCAGGGCAGCGGGGCGGCCGGTGGTGGCGCCCATGCTGGTGGACGTACCGACCCTGCTCGCCCGGGACGCGGACAGCGCCCTGCTGCGCGGGTTGCGGCGGCGCACCGCTGGCAGCAACGGGGCCGGGGCTGCCGGCGGACGGCGTACGACGCGGTCGGCTGTCACGGCCGAGGCCACGGGGGCCGCGGGAGACGCGCTGGCCGAAAGGCTGGCGTCGCTCTCCGCGAAGGAGCAGGAGGACGCACTGCTGGAGCTGGTCCGTACGCACGTCGCAGCCGTCCTCGGACACGGTGAGACGGGCGGGCCCATCGGCCCCGACCGGGCGTTCAAGGAGCTGGGCTTCGACTCGCTGACGGCGGTCGAGCTACGCAACCGCCTGGGCACCGACACCGCTCTGCGTCTCTCGGCGACCCTCGTCTTTGACCACCCCACCCCGGCCGCCCTGGCCCGCCACCTGCATGCCGAGCTGCTGCCGGACGCGGACGGAAGGCAGCCTTCCAACGGGATGGACCCGGAAGAGGGGCGGCTGCGTGCCGCACTCGCCACCATCCCGCTGACCCGCTTCCGTGAAGCCGGAGTCCTGGACCTCCTGATGGAGCTCGCCGACCTCGGAGACGGAACCGCCCAGCCCAAGGAACCCGACCAGCACGACGCCATTGACGCGATGGATACCGAGCACTTGATTCGCATGGCGCTGGGCAATTCCGACTCGTGACGATTGACGTGTGGAGCTTCTAATGACCATCTCCCAGGAACAACTTGTCGAGGCGCTGCGTGCGTCGATCAAAGAGACCGAGAACCTCAAGCAGCGGAACCGCCAACTCGTCAGCGCCGCGACCGAGCCGATTGCCATTGTGGGTATGGCGTGTCGTTATCCGGGTGGGGTGGCGTCGCCGGCTGGGTTGTGGGATGTGGTGGCGCGGTGTGCGGATGTGGTC
>NZ_JBSGZO010000740.1:0-2854 GCF_053611045.1 Streptomyces sp. NPDC054841
GTGCGAGTGCGATGAACGGCAGGGCTCCGTCATCGGCGACGGCGGCGGCGAAGTCCGCGCGGTCGCTGACGCGGGTCATGGGCCCCTGGGCCACGGGGAGCCGGGTGCCGAGCGCCCGGCTCATCGGGGCTCCGGGCCGCAATGCCCGTACGGCGGCGTTCTCCCGGACGGTGTCCTGGACGGCGGCGACGACCGCGCGGACGGCGCGGCCGGTGTCGCCCCAGCGCTCGGCGAAGCGGGCCGCGAGGAAGCCGTCCTGGCCGACGGGCAGAGCGGCTTCCGGGTCGCTGCCGGCGGGTGGAGCGGCCTTGCCGCGTCGGCGCAGGACCCGGTGGCCGTCGATCACGGTGGTCTCCGAGCCGTCCATGGTCCGCAGCGAGGCGGCCACCGGCTCCGCCACTCCCGACTCGGCCAGCAGAGCGAGCTGACTGTCCAGCACCACCCCGGCCGCCCCGCCGACCACGGCGGCGGCCGCGGTTCCCGGTGCGATGCCTCCACAGGCCCACACCGGAATCCCGGCCAACTCCCTTGCAGCCAACAGCTGTTGGAGCAGCACGAAGGTGCTCACCTCCCCGACCGGCCCGCCGCACTCGCTGCCGCGGGCGATCAGGCCGTCCGCCCCGGCGCGGGCGGCCTCGCGGGCCTCGTCCAGGCCGGTGACCTCGACGAGCACCCGGGCCCGGCCGGAGACATCGCCGATCCGCCAGGGAGCGTCGCGGGCGAGGATCACTGTGTGGGGTTGGGGTACCGCGGCCCCGGGCCCCGTGCCGAGACCGCCGGGATCGAGGCGGCAGCGTAAGCCGACCCGCACGCCGTACGGGCCCGGAGCCCACCGGCGTAGCGATGCCAGTGCGTCTCTCGTGTTTCGGTCCCCGGTCCCCAGGTCGAGCACTCCGAGTCCGCCGGCGCGGCTGACCGCGGCGGCGAGCCTGGCGTCCGGCTCACCGAAGGGGGTTATTCCGATGACCAGGTCCATGACGTGCTCTGCCGACGTCATAATTCTCCGAAAATGCGTTGGCGTTGCCCGGAGGTTAAGTTTCGGTCAATCAGAGGGCGCAGGAAGTGCAGGGTCGAGCAATGCCCGGGAGAAACAATTCGGGCCATCGGTGAATCAGCCTGAAGCTAGCGCCAAAGTTACTCATCGGTCAATGCTGCGGCGATTTCATCGCCCCACGGGAACCCGCGACGAGGCGGAATGTGAACACGACGGAAACGGGCGGCGAGTGGGGAACTCGCGGCCCGCGTCTGCCGTGGAAATGTGTAATGGAACCGGTGGGGGGAATTCGGCGACGCAGCCCAGTATCTTTACGTGTCCACGCTAAGGTGTCAAGATCGAAGCCAAGATCTTCTGATAGGCAGTCAGATGCCTGTCGCCGATCGGTCTAGCCTTCCTTGCCGGCCTTGAGCTTCAGCCACACCGCGCTGAGCGCTTCGAGATCCTTCTGGTCCAGGAGGTCGGTGAAGACGGGCGCGAGGCACTCGCGGCGCGTGGCGTCGGCCTCGGCGAACAGTTGGCGGCCCTCCGGCGTGAGTGCGATCTCGACGGAGCGTGCGTCCCGGGCGGAGGGGGTGCGGGTGACCAGGCCTCGGTTCTGGAGCGCGTCGACGACGCGGGAGACCTGGCTGCGGCTGAGCATGGTGCTGTTGCCGAGGACGGAAGCGGGGACCGGTTCCGGGCTGGAGTCGAGCCAGAGCATGACCTCGAACCAGGAGACCGGCAGGTCGTGGGCCTTGCTGAGGGCGCGGTCGACGCGCTCCGTGAGCACGGTTCCGGCCCAGACCACACCATAGAAGGCGTGGTCGGCGACCGACATCTCAGCCTGGGTGAGCTTCCTCTTCGTCATGGCCCGAGCTTACCGGTTGCGTGTGTGCGCACGTAATGGTTATGGTGTGTGTACACGCACTGAACGCGCCATCGAACCGCTCGGTGTTCTCTGAAACGAAAGGCCGCACCATGTCTTCCAAGGTTGTTCTGATCACGGGTACCTCCTCCGGCATCGGCCTCGCCGCCGCCGTCGCCGCCGCGCAGGCGGGCTGGCGGACCGTGGCGACCCTGCGGGACCCCCGCCGCGCCGACGCACTGCGCAAGGCCGCCGCGGACGCCGGCGTCGAGCTCGACATCCGGCAGCTCGACGTCACCGACGAGGCCTCGGTCGCCGCCGCGATCGACGGAGTGATCGCCGACCACGGCCGCCTCGACGCCGTGATCAACAACGCCGGTGCCGGGCACCTGGGCACGCTGGAGAACGAGACCGTGGACGATGTCCGCCAGGTCATGGAGGTCAACTTCTTCGGCGTGCTCCATGTCTCCAAGGCCGCCCTGCCCCATCTGCGTGCTTCCGGCGGCCGTCTGATCACCGTCACCAGCGTCGGCGGTATCGTCGGACAGCCCTTCAACGAGGCCTACTGCGCGGCGAAGTTCGCCGTCGAGGGCTACATGGAGAGCCTGGCGCCGGTCGTGGCCAAGCTCGGTGTGTCCGTCTCCGTCGTCGAACCCGGCGCCGTGGCCACCGAGTTCGTCAACAACATCGGCGTCGACCTGGAGGCCGAGGTCGCCGCCGCCGGTCCGTACGCCGAGGCGCTGAACAACTACCTCAACCGCACCGTCGCGCAGTTCCTCAACGGTGCCCAGACCCCGGCCGAGGCCGCCGAAGCCGTGCTGGAGGCGCTCACCGCGGACCGCCCGGCGTTCCGTATCCAGACGTCCGAGTGGGCCCGTGGCTTCACCGGCACCAAGCTGGCCGACCTGGACGGTTCTGCGGTGCTCGGCCTCACCGGCGCCTGGATCGGCTGAGAAGCCCCCTGGCGCAGGGCCGGTGCCGGGAGGGGTCAGCCCGGTGCCGGGCCGGTGTCC
>NZ_JBSGZO010000741.1:0-2844 GCF_053611045.1 Streptomyces sp. NPDC054841
GCCCTGTCTCGTACGTGCGCGGCCCCACCTCGTACGTGCGCGGCCCTACCTCGTAGGTACCGTCAGTTCTTCGTGCCGTCCACGATCAGCGGGTTCCCGCTGCCGCCGCCGCACGGAACCGCGTACACCGGGTGCTTGGCCGACGCCTCCTTGAAGGCGTCGATGCACTGGTTCATCAGGACCTTGTCGCTGAGCGAGTTGTTCAGGATCTTGTTGGCGCGGGCGATGCCCTCCGCCTCGATACGGCGCCGCTCGGACTCCGCCTTCGCCGTACGCGCGGCCTCGGTCGCCCGCTCCGTCGCCTGCTGCTGCTGGATCTTGCGGTCGATCTGGTCCTGCAGCCGGTCCGACGGCTTCACATTGCGCAGGTTGACCGTGGTCACATCGATACCGCGCGGGGCCAGCCGCTCCTTGATGAGCAGGCCGATCTCGGTGTTGATCTTCTCGCGGGCCGAGGCGTAGCCCTGCTCGCTCGTGTAGCGGGCGAAGACATTGCGGATGATCTCCCGGCTGTCCGGGTAGACGAGGCGCTGCTGGATGGCGTCCTCACTGCCCGCCAGCTTGTAGAGCTCCACCGCCTTCGCCGGGGTCACGGCCCACTTCACGGTGACCTCCGCGTACATCACACCGCCCTGGCTGGAGCGCACCTCGACCACGTCCTTGTCGGAGAGGTTGAGGTCGACCGGGCGGGTCGAGAACGTCGTGACGTTCGTGAACGGCGACTTGACGTGCATGCCGGACGTCATGGGCGAGCCGACCTTGCCGAACGCGACGGGGACGCCGACCTCGTACGCGCTGACGACGTACACCATGCTGGCGATGCCCGCGAACAGGCCGGCGATCAGCGCGCCGACGGCGCCGAACATGAGTCCGCGCTTGTCGCTCGCGCGCGCGACGAAGAACATCACCACCGCGGCGATGACAAGCAGGATGGACAGGACGAACACGGCTTCCCCCCAAGTACGGAACGCTGAAAGTAAGCGGAGCGTAAAGCACGTGGGTGGCGCCGCCCGGACCGGGTCCCGGCCCGTGGTGCAGGCCCCTTGGGAGGGTCTTCAAAGTAGCGTCGTCCGCCCGGCGGGCAGACGGGACTTCGAAGGCCCTAGATCAGGCCGTGCTCCCGCAGATACTCCATCTGCGCCCTGACGGAGAGCTCCGCCGCGGGCCACAGGGACCGGTCCACGTCCGCATACACATGCGCCACCACGTCGGCCGCCGTGCTGTGGCCGTTCTCGACGGCCGTCTCGACCTGGGCGAGGCGGTTCGCGCGGTGGGCGAGGTAGAACTCGACGGCGCCCTGGGCGTCCTCCAGGACCGGTCCATGGCCCGGAAGCACCCTGTGCACCCCGTCGTCGACCGTCAGCGAGCGGAGCCGGCGCAGCGAGTCGAGATAGTCGCCGAGGCGGCCGTCGGGATGCGCGACGACCGTCGTGCCGCGGCCGAGGATCGTGTCGCCGGTGAGTACGGCCCCGTCGGCCGGCAGATGGAAGCAGAGCGAGTCGGCGGTGTGGCCGGGGGTGGGGACGACCCGCAGCTCGAGCCCGCCGGTACGGATGACCTCGCCCGCCGCGAGCCCCTCGTCGCCGAGGCGCAGCGCAGGGTCGAGGGCGCGCACCTTGGTGCGCGTCAGCTCGGCGAACCGTCCCGCCCCCTCCGCGTGGTCCGGGTGCCCGTGGGTGAGGAGGGTCAGGGCGATCCGCTTCCCGGCCTTCTCGGCGGTCGCGACGACGTTCTGCAGGTGTATGTCGTCCAGGGGCCCGGGGTCGATGACGACGGCGAGTTCGGAGTCCGGCTCGGAGACGATCCAGGTGTTGGTGCCGTCCAGGGTCATCGCCGACGCGTTGGGGGCCAGCACGTTGACCGCCCGCGCTGTCGCCGGGCCGGACACGACCGCGTCGCGCGGCTGCCCCGGCAGCGCCGATGCGTTCGTCATCGGGAGCCTCCCGTGGGTCCCGTCGGGATGTGCTTCGTGAATTCGTCGTGGCCGGGCCAGCTGAGGATCAGCTCGTCGCCCTCCAAGCGTGCCTGAGCGAGGATCGGAGTGAGATCCTGCTCGGCGGCCGCCGCGAGGGCGTCCCCGGCGGCCGCGTACCGGCCGAGCACCCGCAGCGTGGCGATCGTCGGCGGCATCATCAGCAGCTCGCCCTTGTCGTACCCCGCGGCGGCCTCCTCAGGCCTGATCCAGACCGTACGGTCGGCCTCCGTGGAGGCGTTCCTGGTCCGCTGGCCCTCCGGGAGGGCCGCGACGAAGAACCAGGTGTCGAAGCGCCGCGGCTCGAACTCCGGGGTGATCCAGCGGGCCCACGCGCCCAGCAGATCCGAGCGCAGCACCAGACCCCTGCGGTCCAGGAACTCGGCGAACGACAGCTCCCGGTCGACCAGTGCCGCCCGGTCCGCCTCCCAGTCGTCGCCCGTGGTGTCGCTGACGACCGAGTCCGCGGTCTCACCGGCGAGCAGGACGCCCGCCTCCTCGTACGTCTCACGGACCGCCGCGCACACGATGGCCTGCGCGGACGGCTCGTCCTCGACGCCGAGCCGGTCCTTCCACTCCGCGAGGGCGGGACCCGCCCACCGGATCGGCCTGGAGTCCCGCTCGTCCACGCCGCCGCCGGGGTACACGTACGCGCCTCCGGCGAAGGCCATGGAAGCGCGTCGGCGCAGCATGTGGACGTGTACGCCCTCGGGGCTGTCCTTGAGCAGCATCACGGTCGCCGCCCGCCTCGGGGCGACGGCGGCGAGCGCGCCCTCGGCGAGCGCCCGGATCCGGTCGGGCCATTCCGGTGGGTACCACTGACCATTGGACATGGGCGGATGCTATGCGCTCACGCCCGGATGTTCGAGGGG
>NZ_JBSGZO010000742.1:0-2844 GCF_053611045.1 Streptomyces sp. NPDC054841
GCGGACCACCGTACGGTGACCGCCGCGGCAGCAGCGCTGTATCTGACCCCCTCGGCCGTCTCCCAGCAGCTCGCCGCGCTGGAGCAGGAGACCGGCCACATGCTGCTGATCCGCAGCGGCCGCGGCGTACGGCTGACCGCGGCCGGTGAGATCCTGCTCGCCCATGCCCATGCGGTGGTGTCCCAGCTGGAACGGGCCGAGGCCGAGCTCGCCGCGTACGCGGGCGGCGCGGCGGGCGAGGTCACCGTCGCGGCGTTCGCCACCGGCATCGCCGAGGTCCTCGCCCCGGCGATCGGACGGCTCGCCGGGGAGCACCCGGGCATCCGCGTACGGGTCAGGGACGCCGAGGGCGACGAGAGCCTGCCCATGGTCCTGGACGGCGAGGCCGATCTGGCCCTCGCCGTCGAATACCGCGGAGCACCCCGCGAGGACGACCGGCGCCTCGCCCGCGTCCCGCTCTACGCGGAGCCCTTCGACGCGGTCCTCCACTGCACGCATCCCCTGGCAGGAGGGAACCGCGTGGAGCTCGCCCAGCTGGCCGACTCCGACTGGATCGCCCCGTACCCGGGCAACCCGTGCCACGAGGTGATGCTCCTCGCCTGCGAACTCGCCGGCTTCGAGCCGCGGCTGACCCACTCGTCCGACGACTTCCGGGCCGTCGTCGCGCTGGCTGGGGCGGGCGCCGGAGTGGCACTCGTCCCGCGCTCGGCGCTGCGCGGCATGGAGCTCAAGGACACCGTCGTCCTGCCCGTCGCGGGCCCGGCCGCCACCCGCCGCGTCTTCGCGGCGGTCCGCCGCGGCGCCGAGAGCCACCCCCTCCTCAGCCCGGTGCTGGAAGCCCTGGCGCACTCGGCGGCGGGCCTGTCCACGGACTGACCCGCTCCCGGACAGGGCCTGGCGGACCGGTCCGCAGTCCCGGGGCCACCGAGGATCCCGCCCCGGTCGTCGCGGGTGTCTGCGGACAGCCACGGTCCGGTCGTCGCGCGCAGCGGCGGCGCAGAAGCCGGTCCGGACCGGGCGGGAACCGGGCCGAGCCGCCAAACGTCGAAGCGGCATGAAGCCGAGGATCGCCGTGATTCCTGCTCTCCTCCTGGTCGCCGCCTGCGGGCAGCAAACGACTCCCGGCCGTGTCGTCCCGTCCTCGACATCCCCACAGCAGCACTACAAGGTCCGGGCGACGGTCCTGGAGAACTCTTCGCACGGACCCCAGCTCTGCTGGGCGGTCCTGACGTCGCTGCCTCCGCAGTGCAGCGGCCCCGATGTCGTCGGGTGGACCTGGAAGTCGGTGAAGCGGGAGTCCCGACACGGCACGATCTGGGGCTCGTACGACCTCACCGGCACCTGGGACGGCACCCGCTTCACGCTCACCGAACCCGCGCGGTCCCGCGCTTCTGACGCCCGCGAAATCCCCGAAGACGATTCCCGGGAACCCGACTTCTCGGCCCCCTGCCCGGCACCGGCAGGCGGCCGCAAGCCCGTCGACCGCTCGAAGGCCGACGTAGAGGACTACGAGCGTGCCCTCCAGCTCGCTGAGAAGGACCCGGAATTCGGCGGAGGCTGGATCGACAGCCGGACCGGCGGCGACGGCGCGGGCACCGTCCTCGTCATGCGCTTCACCCGGGACCTGACCGGCCACGAACGCGAGATCCGCAAGGTCTGGGGCGGCCCCCTCTGCCTGACCACCGCCGCGCACTCCCAGGCCGAACTTCGCAAGGTGCGGGATCAGGCGGTGAAGGAGCTCCCGCGCGCCCTGGAGGCGAGCGTCGACGTCGTACGCAATGCCGTGAACATCAGGACCGTCGTGGCGACCGATGACGTGCAGCGGGACATGGACCGGCGGTTCGGTGCGGGTGTGGTCCACATCCGTGGGTGGCTGCAGCCGGTCGGCTGAACCGGTCCGCTGAACCGGTCCGCGGCGCGACCGTCAGTCCGACGGTTCCGGCCGGTACACGTACGGCGTCGTCGTGCTCAGCGCGGTGAAGCCGAGGCGCCGCAGAATCGGCCGACTCGTCGGCATGGCGTCCACCTGCAGGTAGCGGTAGCCGCGGGCGGCCGCGATACCGCTGCGGAAGGCGACCGAGGCCCGGTAGATGCCGCGGCCGCGCCACCCGGGCACGGTGCCGCCGCCCCACAGCCCCGCGAAGTCGCGGCCGGGAGACAGCTCCAGCCGGGACGAGCTCACCGGTACGTCCCCGGCCATCGCGACGACCGCCACGACAGTGGCCGGGCGGGCGGACAACTGGGTGAGAAGCTGCGCCCTCAGCCGGGAACTGTCCGTGCCGAACGCCTGCTCGTGGACCCGGGCCACGAGGTCCACACCGGCCGCGTCGGTCACCTGGCGCAGTTCCACGCCCTCCGGCAGTTCCACGGCCATGGGCAGGTCGTCCAGAGCGGCGACCAGCAGCGTCTCCTCGGGTTCCGGTTCGAATCCGGCTGCGAGCAGCCGCTGTGCGAGATCGGCCGGCCCGTCGTGTGCGTAGAGCTTCCACTCGAACTCGCGGCCCAGCGAGGTGAAATGCCGTATCTGGTCCGCGATGGCCTCGTCCGCGGTGGCCGCGTCCAAGCCCGACCACACGACTCCGTTCCAGCCGTGATCCCCGGCGGTCTGCCGCACCACGCCACCCACCCGCTCGACCCGTGCCCCCGGGCCGTCGGCCGGTGCTGCCTGCCGCATCTGCCGGTCGTACAGCGCCCGCACCTCGTCATGATCCATCCGGCCACTTCAGCACCGGCCGCCGCGCCCGGCAACCGGATTCCGGACGGGCGGCCGGGGCCGAGGCCCCCGGCCCCGGCCCCGGTCCTGGCCCCGGCCCCAGCCTGAAAGTCAGGCCCCCCGCACGAGAC
>NZ_JBSGZO010000743.1:0-2835 GCF_053611045.1 Streptomyces sp. NPDC054841
CCACACAGCAGCTCGACGAAACAGAGCAGCCGCCGGCAGGCCGATGCCTGCCGGCGGCTGCTCGACCGCTCCGTCAGTCCTCGTCGGGCGTCAGTCGCAGGGAGATCGAGTTGATGCAGTACCGCTGGTCCGTCGGGGTCGGGTAGCCCTCGCCCTCGAAGACGTGCCCGAGGTGCGAGCCGCAGCGCGCGCAGCGCACCTCGGTGCGGACCATCCCGTGGGACCGGTCCTCGATCAGCTCGACGGCGTCGGTGTCCTTCGGGTCGTAGAAGGACGGCCAGCCGCAGTGCGACGCGAACTTCTCGTTGGAGGTGAAGAGCTCGGCGCCGCACGCCCGGCAGGAGTAGACGCCCGTCGTCTTGGTGTCCGTGTACTCACCGCGGAAGGCGGGCTCGGTGCCGGCCTGGCGCAGCACCTGGTATTCCGCGGGGGTCAGTTCCGCGCGCCACTGCTCGTCCGGCTTCTCGACGTCGTACGCCATGCTCGCTCTCCCTCACTCGGCGAGGCGGGCCAGGATCTCCGGTCCGAGATCCGTCACATCGCCCGCGCCCATGGTGAGAACGAGATCACCGGGGGCGGCCATTCCCGCGATCACGTCCGGGACGGTCGCCTTGTCGTGGACCGGGGTCACGGCGGCGCCCGCCGCGATGGCCGCGTCGATGATGAGGGCGCTGGTGACGCCGGGGACCGGGTCCTCGCGCGCCGGGTAGATGTCGAGGACCACGGAGGCGTCGGCGAGGGCGAGGGCCTGGCCCATTTCCGTGCCGAGTTCCTGGGTGCGGGAGAAGAGGTGCGGCTGGAAGACGACCAGCAGGCGCCGGTCGCCCGCCGCCGCGCGCATGGCCTCCAGGTCGGCGGTCATCTCGGTGGGGTGGTGCGCGTACGAGTCGATGACCTGGACGCCGTTGGTCTCGCCCTTGAGCTGGAGGCGGCGGCCGACACCGGTGTACGCGGTGAGGGCACGGGCCAGGTCGGCGGGCTCGATGCCCATGCGGACGCCGGCGGCCAGTGCCGCGGCGGCGTTGTGGGCGTAGTGGCGGCCGGGGACGGAGACGGTGAAGGTGATCTCGCCGTGGTCCGGGACGGCGACGGTGACCTCGCTGGTCATGCCGTTCGGCTGGATGCGGCGGATCCGGACGTCGCAGCCGTCGCCCTCGCCGACCCTGACGATCGTCAGGTCCTCGCGTGCGGCGACCCGCGAGGCCAGCTCCCGGGCGCCCGCGTGCTCGCCGACGACCAGCGTGCCGCCCGCCGGGATCTTGGCGACGAAGGCCTCGAAGGACTCGTAGATCTCGTCCATCGACGCGTAGTTGGCGTGGTGGTCGAGTTCGACGTTGAGGACGATCGCGACGTCCGGGTCGTACTTCTGGAAGCTGCGGTCGCTCTCGTCGGCCTCGGCGACGAAGATCTCGCCGTCGCCGTGGCGCGCGTTCGTCCCCGGCCCGGCGAGGTCGCCGCCGATCGCGTACGACGGGTCGAGACCCAGCTCGGTGAGCGCGACGGCGAGCATCGACGTGGTGGTGGTCTTGCCGTGGGTGCCGGCCACAGCGATGGTGCGCGAGGTGCGCATGAGCGCCGCGAGCGCGTCGGAGCGGTGCACGACCGGCACGCCCAGCTCGGCGGCGCGGGCCAGCTCGGGGTTGTCGGCGCGGATGGCGCTGGAGACGACGACGCACGACGCGTCGTCCGCGAGGTGCTCGGTGGCGTGTCCGATGTGAACGGTCACACCGAGCGCCCGCAGCGCCTCCGCGGTGGCGGACTCCTTGGCGTCGCTGCCGGCGACCTTCGCGCCCCGCTGCGCGAGGATCTTCGCGATCCCGGACATTCCGGCGCCGCCGATGCCGATGAAGTGCGGCCGTTCCATGGCGTGGGGGATGCCGGATGCCATGACTGTGTCTCCCAGGGGTGCGACGTCGTGCGAAGGCCCCAGCCTATTCGCTGTGCGCGAAGAGCTTGAGCACCGGTACGCCGACCTTGTGCCGGGCGCGGGAGGCCCAGTCGCGGTGGAAGAACTCCTCGACGTAGTGGGGTGCGGTCATGACGATGACCTCGTCCGCGCCGGACTCCTCGACGACGGCCTTCATCTTGTCCAGGGGGTGGTCCTCGACGACCTGCCCGACGGCCTCGGAGCCGGCGGCCCGCAGGGCGGTCAGGGAGTTCTCGAGGGCGAGCTCCGCGGGCTTCCTGGCTTCCTCGCCCCCGGGCTCCTCGCCCTCGCGGACGGCTTCCTTCAGCTCACCCATGGCCACGTCGTCGATGGCGCGCAGCAGAAGGTCGGCCTGGTCGCCGCGCGGCTGCATGAGGACGACGAAGGAGGTCGGCTCGTCCCCGTGCAGGGTCGTGACGAATTCCACGTCGGTGGACGTGAGGGGCTTCTCGATCATCAATACGCTTGTGAACACGTCAGGAGCCCTTCCGCGGAAACCATCCTGCCCCGTGCCCGCACGGGGTCTGAGACTAGTGTGCCCACCCGGACCTAACCGGAGCTGCTAATTCCGCCGCTTGTCAGATCCGACGGTAGCGGGTGAAGAGGAACCCGGCCTCCTCCAGTACCGACGCCAGTGCGAAGTGCTCGGGCACCCTCCGCGACGGGCCTCCCGCGATCCGCTGGGCGTCCCCCGCCGTGAGCGTCGGGGACACGGTCAGGCACAGCTCGTCCAGCACTCCCGACGCCACGAACTGGCCCAGCAGCCGCGGCCCGCCCTCGGTCAGCATCCGCCGCAGTCCCCGTTCGGCCAGGGCCTGGACGGCGCCGGCCGGGTCGACGCCCCGTCCCTCGCCGGCGATCAGCACCTGAGCGCCCGCCTCCCGCGCCGCGGCGACCCGGTCCGGGGG
>NZ_JBSGZO010000744.1:0-2827 GCF_053611045.1 Streptomyces sp. NPDC054841
GTCACAGCGCCTCGGCCCACTCCGCGAGCGCGTCGAAGTCCGGCCGGGTCAGTCCGATCCGGTGGTCGATGTGCAGCAGCAGCGCGTCGGTGAGGTGGTTGCGCTCCACCCACTCCCTGTCCAGGTGCGTGATCTCGTCGTCGACCCACGCGAACGGCCGCCCGGCCGCGTAGTCGAGCACGTACTGCGTCTTCCAGAACGTCCCGCGCGGCGAGGCCCCGTGCATCACGGGCCAGTCGATGTACGGCAGTTCGGGCAGCCCCAGATGCGGACCGACCCACTCGTTCGCCTCGCCCTTCCAGGTCGTCGCCCACACCAGCTCGTACCACTCCGCGAGCGCCAGCAGCTCCTCGCCGTGCCCGGGGTTCAGCCAGACCCGCAGCGGCTTGTCGTGCGTCCAGCCGCTCGGCCGCATCCGGTGCGTCGTGTAGCCCTCGGGGCGGCTCTGCGGCTTTCCGCCGTAGGGATTCAGCGGACCGTCGATGTCGATCAGCAGCAGCGGCTTCATGGGCACAGCATCTCCTCCAGCCTCCCTATGAGGCATCGATTTATCGAATGAGACATGAACGTCTCATTCGGTGTATGCTCGTCTCATGGCCATGGACCGTGAACAGGTGCTCCGCACCGCCGCCGCCCTCCTCGCCCGCAAATCGACCGCGACCATGGACGAGGTCGCGCGCGCCGCGGGCATCGGGCGCGCCACGCTGCACCGGCACTTCGCGGGCCGGGACGCCCTGGTGAAGGCCCTCGAAGCGCTCGGCATCCAGGAGTTCGAGGCCGCGCTCGACCGGGCGCGCCTCGACGACGCCGGCGCGAGCGACGGGCTGCGGCGGCTGATCGCCGAGATGGAGCCCGGCGCGGACCTGCTCGCCTTCCTCGTCACCGAGAACCAGCTGTTCGAGGGCGACGAGATCAACGAAGGCTGGGCCAGGCTCGATGCCCGTGTCTCGGCCCTCTTCCGGCGCGGTCAGGAGCAGGGCGAGTTCCGGATCGACCTCTCGCCCGCATGGCTCACCGAGGCCCTGTACGGGCTCATCGGCACCTGCGCCTGGGCCGTCATGGACGGCCGGGTCGCCAAGAACGACTTCCAATACATGATCGCCGAACTGTTGCTCGGCGGAGCAACACGGAGTGTGGAGAAATGACCACCAGCACGGTCCAGCGCACGAGCGGGACGGACGAAACCCTGTACCGCCCCGGGCGCTGGCTCGCGCTCGCGGTGCTGGTGCTGGCCGTTCTGCTGGTGGCCGTGGACGCCACCGTACTCGGCCTTGCGACGCCCTTCCTCAGCGAGGACCTCAAGCCGTCAGGGACCCAGCTCCTGTGGATCGGTGACGTCTACTCCTTCGTCATCGCGGGTCTGCTCGTCTCCATGGGCAGCCTGGGTGACCGGATCGGCCGGAAGAAGCTGCTGCTGAGCGGTGCCGTCGCGTTCGGCGCGGTGTCCGTGCTCAACGCGTACGCCAACACGCCCGAGATGATGATTCTCGCCCGGGCGCTGCTCGGTGTCGCCGGTGCCACGCTGATGCCCTCCACGCTGGCCCTGATCCGCAACATCTTCCACGACCCCAAGGAGCGCAGCCTCGCCATCGGCATCTGGGGCGCCATGGCCTCGGCGGGCGCGGCCGTCGGACCCGTCGTCGGCGGCTTCCTGCTGGAACACTTCTGGTGGGGCTCGGTCTTCCTCATCAACCTGCCCGTGATGGCCGTCCTCGTGCTCGTCGGCATCAAGCTGCTGCCCGAGTCCAAGAACCCGGTCGCGGGGCCGTGGGATCTGATGAGTGTCGCGCTGTCCCTCATAGGCATGGTCGGTGTCGTATACGCCGTCAAGGAGGCCGCGACCCACGGCCTCGGCTGGGAGTCGGGCGCCGCCGCGCTCATCGGTGCGGCCGGGCTGTACGGATTCGTCCGCAGGCAGCTGACCCTGCCCGCGCCGCTGCTCGACATGCGGCTGTTCCGGCACCGGGGCTTCTCCGGCGCCGTCCTCGCGGACCTGCTGACCATTCTCGGCCTGTCCGGACTGGTCTTCTTCCTGTCCCAGTTCCTGCAACTGGTGCAGGGCAGGGAGCCGTTCGAGGCCGGTCTCGCGGAACTGCCCGCCGCGATCGGTGCGGTGGCCACGGGTCTGGTCGCGGGCACGGTCGCCCGGCGGTTCTCCGTACGGTCGGTGGTGGCCGCCGGTCTCGCCGCCGTGGGAGTCGCGCTCGCCGTGCTGACCCTCATCGGCCGGTCCACCGGCTATCCGCTGCTCGGTGCGGCGCTGTTCGTCGTCGGCATCGGCGCGGGATTCTCGTTCACCGTCACCGCCGACGTGATCCTCTCCAGCGTTCCCAAGGAACAGGCAGGTGCGGCCTCCGCGGTCTCCGAGACCGCCTACGAACTCGGCGCCGCCCTCGGTATCGCCCTGCTCGGCTCCATCGTGACCGGGGTCTACCGGGACTTCGTGACCCCGGCCGGGGTGCCGGCGGACGTGGCCTCCGCCGCCCATGAGTCGCTCGGCGGAGCCGTCGAGGCAGCCACCGCGCTCCCGGCGCAGCAGGGCGCGGCCCTGGTCGGCGCCGCCCAGGAGGCGTTCGTCGACGGGCTCAGGCTCGCTTCGGGCGTGGGTGCGGCGGTGCTGCTCGCCACCGCGGCCGCCGCGTGGTTCCTGCTGCGCGGCCAGAAGCTCGCCGACAGCATCGAGCACCCGTAACCGTTCGGGGGCGTACGCCCCGCCGGGGCGGAACGGGTGGGTACCACCCACGGTGCCCGGGGCCGGTACGACGGCCGGGCACCCTGGTCGCACCCGTCACCCCGGGCCCCCGTCACCCCGGGCACCCAACGCGTG
>NZ_JBSGZO010000745.1:0-2799 GCF_053611045.1 Streptomyces sp. NPDC054841
CCCCAGGCCCTGCGGGCCTGGGGAGACCCCATGCACCGGACCCCGCTCGCCCCGCGGCGGTAGCCGCAGATGTCGCTGCCGGCCTGATCCGAACGACAGGCCCTGGCAACTGAGTACGTCACCGCGCCCGTCGCGGAACTCGCCGCGCGGCGGCGCGGGGCCGCGCTTAGCATCGGGCCATGCACGAGCTCACGATCATCCTCACCGATGCCGAACGCGACACGCTCCATGACCTCGCGGACGCACAGGACCGAAGCGCGGAGGAGCTCGCGCACGATGCGGTGCATCACTATCTGCGGGTGCAGAGCGACCGGCTGGCCGCGCTGGCCGGGCGGCTGGCGCAGCAGCACGCGGGTCTGCTGAGGAGGCTTGGCGAATGACCCACCAGACCACGAGCCAGACGCGTCATCTCACCGTGAGCGAGGTGACCGGGATCGCCCGGATCGCCTTCGGCGGACATCCGCCCGAGCTACGGGCCGGCGGCCTGCTGGAGTCGGCGGTGCACCGGCCGCGGGCACGGATGTACGGGGTCGCCGCGTACCCGGATCTCTACGAGCAGGCAGGCGCGCTGCTGCACGCCATCGCCGCGAACCACCCGTTCGTCGACGGCAACAAGCGCACGGCATGGCTGTCGGCCGCCGTCTTCCTCGCTCTCAACGGCGCCGACCCGGCGGGCATCGACCAGGACCGGGCGTACGACCTGGTCGTCGCCGTCGCGGCCGGGGAGCTCACCGATCCTGCGGCGATCGGCGCGGTGCTGCGCACGCTGTGAGCCCGGCCGCCCACGGTGTGGGCGGGGGCTGTGAGGCGGGTCTCACCCCGTCCCGGACTCGCCCCGTGAGGCCCGTCCGGGGGCGGCCGCACCGGTAGGGTGGCCCGGTTGTCGTACGTAACGCCGTAGCCCTGCCTCGAACCGGAGACCGTGACTACTACCGCCTCCCACCACCTCTCACCCGCCTTCCCCGGCCGTGCCCCGTGGGGTACGGCCGGCAAGCTGCGCGCCTGGCAGCAGGGCGCCATGGAGAAGTACATCCAGGAGCAGCCCCGTGACTTCCTCGCGGTGGCGACCCCCGGCGCCGGTAAGACGACCTTCGCGCTCACCCTCGCGTCCTGGCTGCTGCACCACCACGTCGTGCAGCAGATCACCGTGGTCGCACCGACCGAGCATCTGAAGAAGCAGTGGGCGGCCGCGGCTGCCCGGATCGGCATCAAGCTCGACCCGGACTACAGCGCGGGTCCGCTGAGCAAGGAGTACGACGGCGTCGCCGTCACGTACGCCGGCGTCGGCGTACGCCCGATGCTGCACCGCAACCGCAGCGAGCAGCGCAAGACCCTCGTCATCCTCGACGAGATCCACCACGCCGGTGACTCCAAGTCGTGGGGCGAGGCGTGCCTGGAGGCGTTCGAGCCGGCGACCCGTCGCCTCGCCCTCACCGGTACGCCGTTCAGGTCCGACACGAACCCGATCCCCTTCGTCACGTACGAGGAGGGGAACGACGGCATCCGCCGGTCGTCCGCCGACTACACGTACGGCTACGGGAACGCCCTCGGCGACGGCGTCGTCCGGCCCGTCATCTTCCTCAGCTACAGCGGCAACATGCGCTGGCGCACCAAGGCCGGCGACGAGATCGCCGCCCGGCTCGGCGAGCCGATGACGAAGGACGCCATCTCGCAGGCATGGCGCACCGCCCTCGACCCGCGCGGCGACTGGATGCCGAACGTGCTGCGCGCCGCCGACCAGCGGCTGACCGAGGTCAGGAAGGGGATCCCGGACGCGGGCGGCCTCGTCATCGCCTCCGACCAGGACTCGGCCCGCGCGTACGCCAAGCTCATCCGGGAGATCACCGGTACGAAGGCGACCGTCGTGCTCTCCGACGACGCGGGCGCGTCGAAGCGGATCGACGAGTTCAGCGAGAACGAGGACCGCTGGATGGTCGCGGTCCGCATGGTGTCCGAAGGCGTCGACGTGCCCCGGCTGGCGGTGGGCGTCTACGCCACGACGATTTCGACGCCGCTCTTCTTCGCCCAGGCCGTCGGCCGTTTCGTACGGTCCCGGCGGCGCGGCGAGACCGCGTCCGTCTTCCTGCCCACCATCCCGATGCTGCTCGGCTTCGCCAATGAGATGGAGGTCGAGCGCGACCACGTGCTCGACCGGCCGAAGAAGGACGGGGACGAAGACCCGTACGCCGAGTCCGAGAAGGAGATGGACGAGGCGAACAAGGAGCAGGACGAGGACACCGGGGAGCAGGACATGCTGCCCTTCGAGGCCCTGGAGTCCGACGCGGTCTTCGACCGGGTGATGTACAACGGCGCCGAGTTCGGCATGCAGGCCCACCCGGGGAGCGAGGAGGAGCAGGACTACCTCGGTATCCCCGGGCTGCTGGAGCCGGACCAGGTGCAGCTGCTGCTGCAGAAGCGGCAGGCGCGGCAGATCGCGCACAGCCGCAAGAAGCCGGACGAGGAGGCGGACCTGCTGGAGCTGCCGGCCGAGCGGCGGCCGGTGGTCTCGCACAAGGAGCTGCTGGAGCTGAGGAAGCAGCTGAACACGATGGTGGGTGCGTACGTCCATCAGAGCGGCAAGCCGCACGGGGTGATCCACACCGAGCTGCGCCGGGTGTGCGGGGGGCCGCCGAGCGCGGAGGCGACGGCGGGGCAGATCCGGGAGCGGATCAAGAAGGTGCAGGAGTGGGCCACGCGGATGCGGTGACGGCGCCACGCCGGGTGTGAGCACGCCGGCCGTGAGCATGCCGGCCGTGAAGCACGTCGGCCGTGAGGGAGGGCCCGGACGCGACCGCGTCC
>NZ_JBSGZO010000746.1:0-2774 GCF_053611045.1 Streptomyces sp. NPDC054841
CGGAGGGCGGGCTTCGCGGCGTCCGGTGCGTGCAGATGCAAGGCGGAGGGTCGTCCTCGTACTGGGCGTACTTGGACGATCCCGACAACGCAGCGCGGGGGCACCTCCCGTGCCCGAAGGGCTACGGGGGAGTGCGTGCCGGGCGGCGCGAAGCAGGCGGGAGACAGGGCTTACTCGTCTAGGCCCTGTCCGGGCGATCTTCGAAGGCCAGGCCGCGGCGTCGGATGCATGGGCTCCGGGTCCGGAGGGCCGAGGGGGACGCTTCGCAACCCGGACAGGGGCCAGGGCCCAAGGGTCCGGGGCCCAAGGGTCCGGGGCCCAAGGGTCAGGGGCGGAAGGGTCAGGGGGTGGAGTGGAGGCGCAGCGTGCGTACGCCGCTGCCCGTGAGCAGCTCGACGATCCGCTCCCCCGCGGGCTTGCGGACCGCGGCCCCGCACTCCGGGCAGGTGAAGGAGTAGAACGTGGTCCTCCGGCTCCCGCCGATCGCCAGTCGCAGCGCGCCCGCGGAGAGCTCGAAGCGGGCCCGGCAGTCCGGGCAGGCGGCCTTGAAGAGGACCGGAACCTTCGGTACCGAGATACCGGGCGGCATGGACATATCGCTCATATCTCCTTGATCTCGGTCGTTGTCCGTCGTGATCGCGGTCGTTGGTCCTGGCCGTCGTGAGGCCCGGCCACCGTCGGGCCGGCCGCCGTCAGTCCTGGTCGTCGTACGCGGCGAGCGCGTCGCGCGCCGCCCGGCGCGCACTGTCCGCCAGGTCCTGTGGGGCGACGATCCGCCCGTCACGGCCCAGCCGCAGCGCGAGCCGCCGCAGCGAGGTGGGGTCAGGGGTCCGCAGGGTGATCCGCAGGCCGCCCTCGGGCAGCTCCTCCGCGCTGTCGTGCGGGTAGTACTCGGCGACCCAGCGGCCGCCCGGTCCGACGTCGACCACGACTTCCGGGTCCTCGGCCGAGGGCTGCACCAGTCCCTCCGACAGATCGCGCAGCTCGATCTCCGGCGGGGCGGACGGCTCGTCCAGCAGCCGGATCTCGGCGACCCGGTCGAGGCGGAAGGTCCGGCGTGCCTCGGAGAGGTAGCACCAGGCCTCCATGTACGTATGGCCGACGGCGAACAGCCGGATCGGGTCGACCTCGCGCTCGGTGAGCTCGTCACGCGCCGGGGAGTAGTAGCGCAGCCACAGCCGGCGGCGCTCGGAGATCGCCCGGTCGACGTCGGCGAAGACGCCGCCCTCGGATTCGAAGGTGACCGAGAGCCGGGAGCTGGCGCCCGCCGCCTCGCCGGCCGCCGCCTCCAGCTTGGCGGTGGCCCGCAGGAGCGCCTCACGGTCGCCCTCGCGCAGCCCGGGGAGTGTGGCGACGGCGCGCGCGGCGACCAGCAGCGCGGTGGCCTCGTCGGCGGCGAGCCGCAGCGGTTCCGCTGCTTCCGCGGCGAGGGCGCCCGGGTTGCGCCACCAGATCCGGTCGCCGTCCGTGTCGATGTCGAGCAGATCACCACCGCGGAAGCTGGTTCCGCACATGGGCAGTACGTCGAGGTCCGAGATCAGCTCGTCCTCGGTGATCCCGAAGGCCCGGGCGACGTCCCCGACGCGCGCGCCGGGGCGCTCTCGCAGATACGTCACCAGCGAGAGCATTCGCCGGGTCTGGTCGATGGCGTTCGCGGCCATGGTTGTCGCAGTCCCCCTCAGCCCTTGGCCACGGCGCGCAGCCGGTCCACGACATCGGCCCGCAGATCGGCGGGCTCCAGTACGACGACGTCCGGGCCGAACTCGACCAGCCAGGCGTCCAGCCCGTGCCCGTACGGAATCTCCAACTCGTCCCAGCCGTCGCCCAGTTCCCGTACGGCGGTGGCGCGGGCCCGCAGCGGGTAGCCGGCCCCGGCGCGCAGCCTGATCAGCGCGGAGCGGGTCGCGGTCTCCCCCGCCCAGCTCTCGACGGTCTCCCGGACGGTGACCACGTCGGGCACGGGCGCGGTGAACGAGCCGGCGCGGGAACGGACCTTCCCGGTGATCCGGGAGAGCCGGAAGACCCGCTCGGCGCCGCGGTCGCGGTCCCAGCCGGCGAGATACCAGTGGCCGCGCCAGCACTCCAGTGTCCAGGGCTCGACATGGCGCGTCTCGGGGCGTACGGCATTGGACTTGCGGTAGTCGAAGACCACGGGCCGGCGGTCGCGGCAGGCGAGCATCAGCGGCTCGAAGGCGGACTCATGGACCGGGATGCGCGGTTCGAGGGCACTGTGCCGGTCGTCGTACGAGTCCTCCGCCTCGGGCATGCCGGCCGCGCGCAGTTTCTGCAGCGCGCCGCTGGCGGCTCCGGCGAGACGGGCCTGCTGCCAGACCTTTGCGGCGAGGCCGAGCGCCGCGGCCTCCTCCGCATCGAGCGTGATGGGCGGCAGCCTGTTGGAGTCCCGGCGGGCGAGGTAGCCTATCTCGCCGTCGAGGTTCTCCACGGTCGCGATGACCAGGCCGAGTTCGCGCAGATCGTCCTTGTCGCGCTCGAACATGCGGTTGAACGACTCGTCGGACCCGGCTGCGCTTCCACCCGGCCCGAAGGCCTCGACGTATGCCTCGATGGAGCCGCGCAGCTCCCGCTTGCTGAGCGGCCGCCGTGTCCCGAGCAGACACAGCGCCAGGTTCATCAGCCGCTCGGCCTTGGCAATGGCCATCGACGCCCTTCCGCCCTTCCTTGCAGTCCTTCTGATCGTCCCTTCTGATCGTCGAACCTACCGCCACGGGCTGTGATGACAAAAGCGTGGGGCCCATGCCTGGTCAGGCATGGGC
>NZ_JBSGZO010000747.1:0-2770 GCF_053611045.1 Streptomyces sp. NPDC054841
GGGACGTTGAGGTCGAGGCGTGTGGTCTCGAGGATCCCGGTCAGGGTCTGGGTCACGGCGCCGGCGACCGTGGCGTGGCCACTGATGTAGTCGGGGTGCGGTGGTGTGACGAGCAACGGCTCCCACTGCGGGTCGGCTTCGGTCGCTGGGTTGCCGTCGGTGTCGGCCAGATGGACAGCCGTGATCGGCCGCCAGAATCCGTAGTGGAGTTTGGCGTCCCAAGCGGCGACGACGGCGTCGGTCGCCGACGTGTTCCCTGCGACGAACAGCCGCGCTGTCTCGGCGATGCCCAGATGGTGCCGGGCGGTGTAGTCGCGGAACGCCTCTTGGAGCTGCACCGCCAGACTGCCCCCGAAGAACAGGGCGGTTTCGGTCTGAAGGGCGGTGCGGGACGAGCCGCTCTTCGCCCCCATGGTCTTCACCTCGTTCACGTCCTCGGCGTAGCGGGCCGAGGAAAGGGCGGGCGGCTCGCCCGGACGGAACTGATCCGGGGAATTGAGCAGCAGCGGGCGAAGCCTGCCGAGCCAGGTGTCGATGAAGGGCAGGTGGGCGGGCGGGGTGGGCCGCCAGACGCCGGGCGCTGGCGAAGCGGTGAACTCCACCGGTGCGAACCGGCCGTCCCCTTCACGCAGTTCGATGAGATGGTCGGCGGCGCGTTCCCCGAAGGCCACGCCCTGCCGCTTCGCCTTGCCCTCGGGGATCCTGGCGAGCGAATCGGCGTATGCGGCATCGAGCGGGGCCTGGGAGGCGGGGAAGTAGGTGAGCAGTACGTGGTGCGCGGCGGTCACGGCCGCTGCCTCGGAGGATGCGGTGGAGGGCCCGTGCGCATGCCACTTGTACGGGGCGTAGCGCCCCTCGATCCCGACCACGGCGTTGTAGACGGCGGCCGAGACGAACCCGTGCCAGATGACGGCTTGCCCGGAGGGGCGGGCGCCGAGGTGGGCGGTGATGGTGTCGGTGGCGATGGCGTTCCATTCGCGAATCGCCGCGGGGTCCGCCGATGGCGACGGGTGACTGCCGTCGGTGGCAGTGGCGGTGGGACCGGCCACGGCCATGGCGGCGAGGAGCAGGAGTGATGCGACAGCGCGGACGATGGCCCGTCCGCCGGAACCAGATGTGTCCATAACCGAACTAACGGCGGGACTGGTGAACGGGCACCCCCTTTCACCGACGGGAACGGGTGCGCCGGAGTGCGTACGGGAGCCGGTGCGCCGGGCGCACACGCCTCTCCATGGACTGGCGCGAACGCGGAGGGGGTGGAGCGCCAGGCCCGGCAGAGCACCTGGTTCCGCTTCGAGGCCGATGCGGAGTGGTTCCACAACGACATCGCAGCCGACTACGGCATAGCCGCCCTCTCCCCGGACCGCCGCAGGATCGCTGTACTGACCGCGACGGACAGCGACTGGAGATACCGCCGGACCAGCGCGACGCGGCAGGTGCTCGGCACCGGCGGTGACATAACCCATGAGCACGGCCGGGCCGTGCGTCTCCCGAACACGACAGTCCTGCCACTCGGTGGCGGGATCGGCGGGATCGGCGAGCGCGGCCTCGGCTTCGCCGTGCTGGGCCCCGGATGCAGCTCTTGTGGGGCTGTGCTCAACCGAGGGCGGGCATGAAGCCGCCGCGGGACGTGCCGCTGGTCAGCAGGTGTTCCCAGTTGAGGACCTCCGGGAGCTCCGGGAGGGAGAGTACGACCGCTCCGCCGGCCTGTGTGACGTCCGAGCACCAGTGCGCCATGTCGTCCGGGTTTCCGGAGCCTCCGAGCACGGGGGCGCCGAGGGCGGGAACGACGCACCCCGCATCGCCCGGTCCGTCCACCACGCACAGGGTGAGCATGGCGCCTATGCCCCAGCCCTCGCATTGCGGCACCGTCCCACCGGACGCGCGCAGTGCAGGCAGCTCGTCGTGCACCGGCGCACCGGCCATCAGGAGTGCGGGCGTAGCACCAGGTACGAACAGCGTGTTTTCGGGGAGCAGGAGCATGAGGTCACTGTTCCATGCGCATACACGCCCGTCACCAACGGGCCCAGGTCGTAGCGTCGGCCCCGCCCGAAGTGGTGCGGGGATTGCTGGAGCTCAAGTCGTTTGCCTGCCCGCCCGCCACTCCGGCGCGAGCACCGACCAGACTTCCTCGTCGTGCCGCTTCCCCCGGTACGGGTAGCTCTCCCGCAGCACGCCGTCTCGCATCATCCCGAGCCGCCGGGCCACGGCGATGCTGGGCTCGTTCCCCGCCGAGACCCACCACTCCACGCGGTGGATGCCCCGCTCCTCGACGGCCCAGTCGATGATCACACGCACGGCCCGGGTCACCAGACCCTTCCCGACCGCCGACGGCTCCAGCCAGCAGCCCGCCTCGGCAGTGCCCTGCTCAACGTCCATCCTCCGGAAGAGGACCGCGCCGACCAGCTTGCCGTCCGTCCAGATGCCGTGGAGCCGCCCGGCGTCGGCCGCGGCCTTCTCCGCGTACGCCTGGAGGAACGCCCGGCTCGACTCGAGGTCCGTGACGACGTCGGGCAGCGCGTTGTACTGCCCGATGAACTCCCGCCCCCGGTCCACGTGGGTCAGGAACTCCTCGGCCCGCCACGGTTCGAGCGGGCGCAGTTCGGCACCGTCGTCGCCCAGGGATATCGCGTACATCGTCACCTTTCACCGCCGAAACCAACGCACGCTGCGCGGAAGGGATCTTCTCACGGGCGGCGCTCAGTCCGGACACGCACGCCCCGGGTCCCGACGGACAGGAGACCGGTGGCCCGGTGCACGGGCTGCCCGC
>NZ_JBSGZO010000748.1:0-2761 GCF_053611045.1 Streptomyces sp. NPDC054841
AAGTCCCACGCCTGGCGCGATGCCCTCGCGGCAGCCGGGATCACCCACAAGCGAACCCGGCCCTACCGGCCACAGACCAACGGCAAGGTCGAACGGTTCAACCGCACCCTGCTCGACGAATGGGCCTACGCCCGTCCCTACCGCTCAGAGACCGAACGACGCGAAGCGTTCCCCGGCTGGCTGCACACCTACAATCACCACCGCGGACACACCGCGCTCGCAGGCAAACCACCCGCCAGCCGCGTCCCCAACCTCACAGGGCAATACACCTAGGGCCGACACCGCACCCGGCCAGGGGCGCGGATGGACGGTGCAGGCGGGCAGGGGCGCCGGCTCGGCGCGTCGCGGAGCAGGGTGCTCTCACGGGCGGGCTGTGGCACCAGTGCGGTCGGGGTCAACCGCCTCGTCACTCGGGCGGGTTTCCGAGGTGATCTCCTGCTGCTGTCTTCAGTTCAGAGAGTTCGGGGCGGCACCGCCGCCGGCCGGGCTGCAGCCCGGTGCCGCTCCCGCCAGCGCGCGTACGTCGGGCCGGCGGAGCAGGTGGACAGGTAACCATCGGCGACCCGGCGCAGGATTTCGGCGCCGCAGGCCGCGAGAGGGCCATCGTGGTGCCAGGCCAGAATGTGCCGGTACCACAAGGGGTTTCCGGCCAGCGGGCGGACCGCGACGCCGGGCACCTCGATGAACGTGGCCTGGCAGAGGCTGACGGCCAGGCCCGCCCTGATGATCTCGATCAGCTGCCGCCCCTCCGCTTCGTAAGGGGCGAACGGAGCGCGGTCCGTCAGGGCGCAGACGGACGCCCAGTATTCGTGGGTCCGGTCGCCGTCCGGCCGGGGAACCGCCCAGTCCTCTTCCAGCAGCTCGGGCAGCGGGACCTCGTCCCGCGCGGCAAGCGGGTGGGTCGCCGGCAGGAGGGCGAAGACCGGCTCCGTGACGATTGCGTGGAGTGCCACGCCCTCACGCTGCGGCAGCTCCTGGTCCGGGTGGTCACCGAGCACCGCCGCTTCCAGCCGGCCCGCGGCGAGGTCGTCGAGCAGAGCGACGGGCGAGTACTGACAGCGGGCGGTCAGGTGGGCTTCGGGCAGCAATGCCTTGACGGCCAGGAGGAGATGACCGAGCAGCGGAGCGCCGACCGAGCCGACGCGGATCCGGTTCGCGGCCGACATACGGCGGGCGGCCCGGGCCGTGTCGGCGAGCAGCCCGTCGATGCCCGGCAGGACGGCGCGGGCCCGCCCGATGACGAGCTCGCCGAAGGGCGTGGGGACGGCGCCCTCCTGTCGCCGGTCGAACAGGGTCCCGCCCAGCATGGCCTCGATACGGCGCAGTTGGGCGCTGAGCCCTGGCTGCGTCATGCGGAGTGCGGCGGCAGCGCGGGTGAGGCTCCCCGCCTCGGCGATCGCGCACACGACCCGCAGGTGCCGTATCTCCAGATCCATGGCGCGGATGTTATGGACCGGCGACAGCTTTCGGACAGGGCCGTGCGTCAGCAGTCTTATGTGAAATGTCACACGCCATTCATGGAAAGGTAGTGATCGCGTGAGTCCCCCACATCTCTCGTCGACCACCCGGTCGGCTCTTCTTCCGCTGCTGCTCGCTGCCCTGCTCCCGCTCCTCCTCCTCGGCACCCCTCCCGCCCGGGCCGCGACGGCCGCGGACAGCGTGTCGGCCTGTGCGCTGCGCGGCACCACCGGCTGGACGGACGAAGGGCAGGACACGGACTATTCCGTGTTCAAGCGCCCGTCGGGGACCATCAAGGTCGCCATGATCTTCGTGGACTTCCCGGATGCCCCCGCCACCGAGTCCCCTGCCGAGGACGCGGCCCAGATCACACCCGGTGCGGACTGGCTGTGGAACGCCTCCTACGGCAAGGCCTGGCTGGCCATCACCCAGCACCAGCGCTGGGTGAGGATGCCGCACAACTCGGCCGATTACGGATACGAGCGCGGGCTGTCGCACGAAGAGCACGAGGCGTACGTCAAGGACGCGGTCACGGCGGCCGACCCGTACGTGGACTTCTCGCAGTACGACATGGTCTACGCCGTGGCGACGAGGAACGCGTCGGCGATCTCCTTCACCCCCACCTATGTGTACGACCCCGGAACGGCGGGTGTCGTTGCCGACGGCCGCCGGATCAAGTGGGCGGTGACCCTCGGCCAGGACATGTGGCACTGGGGCAAGAAGCTGATGGCCCACGAGACCGGCCACACCTTCGGCCTGCCCGACCTGTACGCCTTCGCCGCGGGTACCGATGCCCACCGCTTCGTGGCCGGATGGGATGTGATGGGCCTGATCGGAGGGGCGGGGCCGCACTACCTCGCCTGGCACTCCTGGAAGCTCGGCTGGACCGAGGACCATCAGGTCGTCTGCCGGGCCTCGGCAGGCAGCGACACCGTGCATCTCACCGCCGTCGAGTACGGATCCGGCACCAAGATGGCCGTCGTACGCACCAGTCCCACGACCGCGTACGTCGTCGAATCGAGGCGGGGCGTGCAGGCGGACACGGCCGTCTGCTCCACCGGTGCGCTGATCTACCGGATCGACACCTCCGTGCGGACCGGTGAAGGGCCGGTCCGGGTCATGGACGCCAAGCCGAGTGCCACGCCGGCCTTCGGCTGCCGCCCGCTGGACGACGCCCCGTACTGGGCCGGTGAGTCGTTCACCGACACCGCGGCCGGTGTCCGGATCGACGTACTCAGCGCCGACGGGTACGGCGAGACCGTGCGGATCACCAAGTCGTAGCGCAACGCGGACGGCTGCGCCC
>NZ_JBSGZO010000749.1:0-2727 GCF_053611045.1 Streptomyces sp. NPDC054841
ACGCCAACGTCGCCCGTACACGGTTCACTTCATGTGAGTCCACACACCCAACATGCTCCCGAACAGACCCGCCAGGAAGACCTAACGGAGTCCTATTAGGCGGAGTTCTGCGCGAAGCTGGAGCACGAAAACGGCTTCGCCGAGTGGTTCTCCGTCCTGCTGGCGGACATGGACCGGCTCGCTGCGGACACCGCCCCGGCCATCACTCGGCTGCAGGATCTGCAGACGCAGTTGGTCACGCTGATCGACCTGCTGGATCCGAAGAGGGCACGCTTCCCGCAGTTCCGGCTCGTCTTCGACCGCGACACCCACACCCTCGGCTGAGCACCGCGCCCACTTGCGTGACGCTGACGTGACAGGCCCGCACCCGCCTGGCCTGGAAGGCCAAGGACCGATGGCACGAACCCTGCAGTGGTCCTCCGTCGCTTCGACAGACTGGTGGCGATGTTGCGCCGCGAAAGGGTCGAGGTGACACGGTGGGGTCGTCCTCGAAGTCGCCGGCGGACCAACACAACGAAGCGCTGGGGGACAGTGCCTACCTCTATGAGCCATCAGCTTGTCGGTGACTGTGCGTGCCGCGACCTGCGCGGTACTCGCGTATCAGCACGCGAAGGGCAGCAACGACGGGTGTCCCGGGAGAGGCGCGGAGCAGGGTCGCAGCCTTCGCCTCGATCCGGCGTAGTCTGCCTGGGAAGCGAGTCAGCGGGCTTGAGCGGCCCATCGCGTCAACGACGAGGTCGGCCTCCAGCTCCTCCTCGGGTGCGGCTGCTGGAGAGGCTGAGGCCACGGGGGAGAAGCGGACCCCGCACACTCGGCGGCTGCTGAATATGAGGCCTTGGGCCCGGCCGGCGATGACGCGGACGTTCTGCAGTGACAACGTGCGTCGACGGACGTGCTCCTCCAGGAAGGGGCGTGTCGCGCCGAGCATCGCGGCGTCGGGGAGGGAGGGCTTGAGGACGCCGTCCAAGTAGAACTGGACTTCCTCAGCCCGGCTGAGGCCAGTCGTTGGTTCTTGGCGGTTCGGGCCACGACGACGTGGCTGCGGCCGGAGGCCCGCGTAACGGGGCCGCGCCGGCGTATGCCTTCAGGGCTCGGGCGTTCGCGAAGCGTTCGCGGTCGTCTCCGATCCCTGCGAGGACGCGTGCTCCGGAGAGCACGGACAGCCCTGGGAAGCTGGTGATGATCTCGGCATCTGGGTGCACGAGGCCGTGAGGTCTCTTCGACTGTCTGATGTGTGTGACCGTGGGTAACTGGACTGTCAGTGCTGACGATTAGGGTTGCTCGTGTGACTGGTGACCGAATGAAGCGTCGCTTCTCCGACCATTCGGGGGGATTCCACCAGTCGTGTCTGCTGTCCGGCGAATTGGATTTGAACTGCTGTCATGCGCGAAATGCATGGCCTGACCAGAAAGAGCCGAACGTGGCCACCGAGGAACACCTCATCACTACGACCGCACGTTTGTTGGAGCAGTGGCTGCCGCCCGTCCCGGGCACCGGCGTGCCTGCTTGGAGGGTGCAGGTCATCGGTGGCAGTGCGCCCCCTGCGTTCGACGAAGACTGGGAAACGGCACCGCCGCTGACAGAGGTGAGCGAGTACGGTCGGTTCCCCGAGACGTTCGGTGCGGAGGGGCATCGTTTCCCCGTCGAAGCCGAGCTGTTGGAGTTCGAGGAAGGCCTGGACTACTACTGCGGCCAACGGGCTTCGGCGGGCCGACCCGACGATATAGCCTCGTACGTCATCGAAGCAGTGACCACGACTTTGGAGGCGGGTTCCGGTCCACTCGACCGACGAGTTGGGTCACTGGTCGGCTTCCTTGCCGGTGTGCTGACCGAGTGGGCCTGCGAGCACCTACTGAGGATCCACGTCGCAGCCAAGCCAGGCGGTATTGCGCTCGACGACGAACTGCACCTCCTCGTACGCGATCATGATGGGAACGCGTGCCGACTGTCTATGGCTCCGGCCGCCGCAGTACCCCCGGCCAGCGAATCTGCCGGACCCGACGCGCGGATCAGGTGGAACACGACGCTGCTCAGCGAGTTCCTCTGGATCAACAACAACAACGCTGTCGCGTTCAAGGTCACCGTCGAACCGCACGGCCTCGTCCTGGACGCTGATGCCGATGCCGCCTTCCGGAAATGGAAGGGACTCGGAGGTGACGACCTTCAGCTTCTGGACGGCCCATCCCTGGCCACCGTTCTCGCAGAGACCGAGTTGGGTGCTGCCGACGTTGCTTTGTCCGTGTGCTTGAGCGAGGATGACGACCATACCGATCCGCAGCCCCCCGTGGACCAGCTCGTCGTCCCCCTCCTCCGGGATCTCGTCGACACGCTCACGAAACGGGTCGGCGGCCACGAGACGCTGCTGCTCGCCTATGGCAGCGGTTGGCCGCTGGAGTATCAGGGCGAAGGCGCCCGTCTTATTCTTGTGGGCCCTGAATTGGCTGGCATTATCGACGTCGACGACTCCGGCGTGTGACGGTGGCGCTTGGCTGTGGACACGCTGCCTGCGCGGTGGCGAAGCTCAGCGGGCAGAAAGCGGAAGCTGGGAAGAGGCGTCGCGGAGTCGTTCAGTAAGTGCTCTTTCAACTCTGGTTGTGAGCCCCGTTGGCAACTGGGTTGTCAGTGCTGATGGTTAGTACTCCAGCTGTAGATCGTGATCTTGCTGGTGGGGCCTGGTAGGGGTACGGGTACGGCCACCGTTGATCATCGTGACTTGTGTGGAGTAAC
>NZ_JBSGZO010000750.1:0-2716 GCF_053611045.1 Streptomyces sp. NPDC054841
CTAAGGGCTGTCCCGTAACTGCTGGTCACGGGTGAGATGATCTTGATGTGGCTGGTGTGATCACGGCGTCGGAGCCGTCCTGGATAGCCCCGTTCACCGGGCTGAGCCCCCGCCTGTTCGGCAAGCTGGTGACCGTACTGCGACGCGAGGGTGCGGATGCGGTCCGCAAGGGCCGGCCGTGGAGCCTCCCGCTGGAGGACCGGGCTCTGCTGGTCGCGGCGTACTGGCGCACCAACTTGACGATGCGCCAGCTTGCCCCGCTCTTCGGCGTGTCCAAGTCGGCAGCTGACCGCATCATCGACCACCTCGGGCCGATGCTCGCGCTCCAACCCCGCAAGCGGTTCGCCAAGGACACCGTGCTCATCGTGGACGGCACCCTGGTCCCCACCCGGGACCACACGGTGGCGGAGCAGTCCAAGAACTACCGGTACTCGACCAACCACCAGACACCTCACGAACCCAAGCCGTCAAGCCACGGCGGCGAGTTCAGTGGGGAACGCGATGTGTTCATCGAACAGCTTGTGGCGCTGGAGGCAGTGGTAGAGCTGGCCGATCATGCGGTTGAAGAGGTTGCGCTGGGCGGCCGCGTGCCAGTCGCCGATCTCGCGACGGCGCCGGTAGTGCGCGTCCGCTCCGGGTGAGTGGCGGAGGGCGGCGAAGGCCCAGAGGTAGCCGGCATGGTTGAGACGGTCGTTCTTCACCCACCGCCGCGTGATGGACGACTTCTTGCCGGACGCGCGGGTCACCGGCGAGGCCCCTGCGTACGCCTTCAGGCCGCGGGCGTCGACGAAGCGGGTGCGGTCGTCCCCGATCTCAGCCAGGATCCGGGCGGCGAGCTGGATGCCGAGCCCGGGGAAGCTCAGCAGTACTTCAGCGTCCGGATGTTGAGGAAAGGACTCCTCCACCGCCTTCGCAAGGTCATCGGCAGCGGTGCAGGCGGCCTCCAGCTGGATGAGGAGGGCGAGCATTTGCTTGCCGAGCGCGTCCTCGACCAGTGCTGGCTGGTGGGCCCAGTCGGAGCGGAAGACGTCACGGAGGCGGTCGGCCTCGGCGGCGATGCCGCGCTGGCGGCCGGCACGCTTGAGCGCGGCCTGGAGCTGGGTGCGGGTCAGCCGCGCGGCCTGGGTGGGCGTCGGGGCGGCCTTGAGCAGTTCACGGGCCTCGGGGCGACACAGACCGTTGGTCCAGACGGCGAAGGCGGCCAGGGCAGCCGGGTAATACTCGCGCAGCAGGGAGCGGAGCTGGTTGGCGATCTGCTGCCGGTTCCAGAGCGCGTCCTGCTGGGCGCGGGCCAGTACGGCGATCGCGCGGCCGAGGTCGCTGTCGTTGGGCAGCGGGCGGTGGGCGTGCATGTCGGTGCGGAGGATGTTCGCCAGGACCAGGGCATCGCCGGGGTCGGACTTCTTGCGCGAGACGCTGTGCCGGTCGCGGTAGCGAGCCGCGGCCATAGGGTTGATCGCGAACACTTTCCGCCTCCCGGTCCGCAGCACCGCCACCAGCAGGCCCCGGGCGGTCTCGATCGCCACCGGGATCGGGTTCTCCGCGCTGTCGCCGTGCTCTGCGAGCAGCTCCATCAACAGCTGGTAGCCAGCGGCGTCGTCGGTGATGTGCCGTTTGGCCACTAACGCGCCAGTGTCGTCGACCAAGGCGACGTCGTGGGTGCGCTCCGCCCAGTCGATTCCGCAGTAGATCAAGGTAGTTCCCTCCCGATGTGCAGGTATCTGCGCTGGTCACGAGCGCATGCGGGCCACGCGAGCGACCTAATCCCAGGACTCGGCGCAGGGGCCGGTCCGCCACCTCACTAGCCGTTCGTGGCACCAGCGCACCCCACGGGCCCCGGTCTGCGCGGGAGCTCAGGTGGCTCGGGCATAGCGAGAGGTCACCGTGCGGCGGGCTCGCACCACCGACACCAACGCGTGATCAAGTGGGCGGATGCTGACGCGCGACGGTGCTGGGAGTCGCCGATCTGGTAAAAGGCGTCGAAGCCCGGTCAGGGTCAGGCGTCCGCCCAGCACCTACGGGCGGCAACACCCGTCACACGTGGTGGCGGCCGCGGAGACGCCGGGCCCGGCCGCTCTGGTGGGAGACCTTTCAGGCCCAGTCGTCATAAGGCATCCGCCCGGCGCCCACGAGACCGCCACCACGCTGAGTACCAGTACCGCGCACACGGTCTAAAGCGAGGCGTTGCCCGCCCGGCAGCCACTAGATGTCGCGGTCTGGCACTCGAACGTTCCACAGGAACAACCGCCCCCTCGGACCGTCCTTACTCAGGGATTAGGTCGTCATCGACGCCGACACCCGCCTGGTCGTCATCGTGGGCCGGCCTCTCGCCGGAAACCGCAACGACTGCAAGGCGTGGGAGGAATCCGGCGCCAAAGCCGCCGTCGGCAAGACCATGACGATCGCCGACGGCGGCTATCCCGGCACCGGGCTCGTCATGCCCCACCGCCGACGCAAGGGCGAAGACCTTCCGGACTGGAAGGAAGCACACAACAAGTCCCACAAGCAGGTCCGCGCCCGCGTCGAGCACGTCTTCGCCCGCATGAAGACCTGGAAGATCCTCCGCGACTGCCGCCTCAAAGGCGACGGAATCCACCACGCCATGCTCGGCATCGCCCGGATGCACAACCTCGCCCTCGCCGGATAGACAGCCGGTCCGCACGACGGCCAACCACGCCCGAGACAGCTCGAAGATCATTTACGGGACAACCCTTAG
>NZ_JBSGZO010000751.1:0-2713 GCF_053611045.1 Streptomyces sp. NPDC054841
CGGAGAGTGGGACGACAGACGCGGTGGCCTCCTCATCCGCGCCAGGGGGCGGGGCCGCTCATCCGTAGCGGCGCAGTTCGTGGAAGAAGTCGTCGATGACGTGCAGTTGCCCCAGGCGGTCCATTTCGTCGTAGACGTATTTGCCCACCGCGAGGTCCAGGACTCCAAGTCCGAAGGGCGAGAAGATCAGTGGCCGGTCGGTGGGGGGTGTCACCCGGCCGGTCATCACGTCGTCCAGGGTGCCGTCCAGGAAGTCCCGGTTGCCGGTGAGCTGTTCGGCCAGGTGGGGCGAGGTGTCGGCCTTGAGGCAGTGCTCGACGTCGTCGACGATGTTGGCCGAGCCGAGGATGATCTCGGGTGCGAGGTCGCGCAGTGAGACGTGCAGCACCAGCGGATGGTGGTCGAACCATGCCGGGTCGCTGACATGCGGTTTGCCGGCGACGGTGGCGAAGACGACCAGGTCGCTGGAGCGGATCAGGTCCTCGGCGCTGTCGTGCACGGTGATCCGGCCGGGCGTGCCGGTCTGCTGCAGGTAGGTGCTGAAGCCGGCCGCGCTGTCGGCGGACAGGTCGTGGACGCCGATCTCGTCGAAGGACCAGCCGGTGCCGGCCAGGAAGGTGTGGATGTAGCGGGCGATCAGGCCCACCCCGAAGAACCCGACACGGGTGGGGCGATGTGGGCGGGTGCGGCTGAGCCGGTCGGCGGCCAGCGTCGCCATCGCGGCCGTTCTGGTGGCGCTGATGATGGAGCTCTCCAGGCAGGCGAACGGGTAGCCGGTGTCGTGATCGTTGAGGATCAGCACGGCCGACGCCCTGGGGATACCGGCCGCCACGTTCTGCGGGAAGCTGGAGATCCATTTGAGGCCGTCCACCCGCACCTGCCCGCCGATCGAGGCCGGCAGCGCGATGATCCGGGAGGAGGGGCGGTCGGGGAAACGCAGGAAGTACGACGGAGGGTTGACCGAGTCCCCGGCGGCGTGCAGCCGGTAGGTCGCCTCGACCAGCTGAACGATCTGCTCTTCGCGGCCCTTCAGTGCGTGCTGGACCTGGGCACCGGAGATCACCGCGAACGGCGGCACCGTGACCGGCTCGGACATGACCGACTCCCTTGCATACTCCATGACGGGCTCCATGACGGGCTTTCCTGCGGACTCCATGACGGGCCTTCCTACGGGCGTTTCTGCGGGCTTTCCTGTGGGCTTTCTTCCTGTGGGCTTTTGGGGGGTGGAAGGTCTGGTGGTCATCGGGCACTCGCCTCGCCGGCCGGCGCCTGCCCGGCCAGGTGCAGCGGCCCGGCCATCGCGACGAGGACCTCACGCGGCCCCTCGAACGGCTCCCTGCTGTGCGCCATGCGGATGTTGTCGAGGAGCATCAGGTCGCCGGCCTGCCACGGCTCGCGCACGGTGTGGGCGTCGTAGACCTCGTTGAGCAGCTGTACGACGTTCTCGCCGACCGGGTCGCCGTTGCCGAAGCGGGTGTTGAACGGCAGGGCGTCGGCGCCGTAGACGTCGATGAGGTACTCGCGGACCTCGGGGGCCAGCGTCCACTCGTTGAGGAACGCGACCTGGTTGAACCAGCAGCGCCGGCCGGAGACCGGATGGCGTACCACGGCGGGGCGGCGCTGGCGGGTGTGCAGGACGCCGTCGGGCTGCCAGGCGAACTCGATGGCCTGGGTGCGGCAGTAGTCCTCGATGGCGGCTGGGTCCTCGGTGCCGAACGCCTCGGTCAACGATGCCCCGATCTCGTCGTTGTAGCTGCGGGTGAGCAGCCAGCCCTCCCGCTCGAACCGCTCGACCAGCTCGGGCGGCAGCGCCTCCAGCACGGCCGGCGCATCGGCGATCGCGGTCGCCCCGCCGGTGGTGGGTGCGCTCAGGCAGGCGAACATCATCAGGCCGGGGGGCTGCAGGGTGTAGCTCAGTTCGTGGTGCATGCACATCGGCTGGGCGGCCGGCCAGGTGGAGGAGGAGTACACGCCCGGGCCGTAGCTCTGGCGGGGCGCGAAGGCTTCCCTGTCCGTCATCAGCGGGCCGCCGGCCAGCTGGTGGAAGACGGCGCCGGCCTGCTGCGCGTCACCGAGTCGCAGGCCGCGGATGAGGATCGCGCCGTGCTCGGTGACCAGGGCGCGCAGCGCGTGGCGGTGCTGCTGCGCCCAGGCGGCTGCGTCGTCGGGGGGCTCGGTGTGCAGCATCGGGGGCTTGCCGGGCTGCGACTGGACGTCGAGCAGCGTGGCCGGGGAGGGGATCGACATCGTGGCTTTCCTTGTCTGTGCTGTCTGTGCTGTCTGTTCAGTGCTGTGTCTGGTGGGTGCTGTGTCTGGTGGGTGCTGTGGTCAGGAGGAAGTCGTCAGTTCGGCGGTGTGCCGCGGGGATCTGCTGTCGACCAGGGCGGCGAGGTCGGCAAGGTGGGGGTGGCGGGTGACGTCCTTGAGGGAGACCTGGCGGTCCAGGGTGATCGCCAGCTTCACCGCGGACAGGGACGTGCCGCCGCGGTCGAAGAAGTGGTCGCTGCGCCCGATCCGGTCCTCGGGGATGCCGAGGACGGTTGCCCAGGCTGCGGCCAGCCGCTGCTCGGTCGGTGTCGACGGCATGTCACGCCCCTGGCCGTGGCCGCCGGCGGCGGCGAGTTCGGCGAGTTCCGCGGCGAGTGCCGTCAGCTTCTTCTTGTCGATCTTGCTGTTGGCGGTCAGCGGCAGGGCCTGCTGCCAGTGGAAGGCG
>NZ_JBSGZO010000752.1:0-2696 GCF_053611045.1 Streptomyces sp. NPDC054841
GGCCCCTTTCGCGTACGTCAGACGCGGGTGGTGTGCCGGTCCAGGATGGCCCGCAGGCGGTCGGCGTCGCCCGGCGTGCTCAGCCCCTGCTTGGGCAGGACCTCCAGGCACATGATGTTGGGGTCCCGGCTGAGGAGGACGAAGTGGCCCGGCGTCTCCCGGTAGCCCTGGAGGACGGACCACTTCTGGATCAGTGTGCTGTGGTCGGTGCTGCAGGTGATCCCGGCCGCGGACACGGTGGCGCGGTACTCGCCCTGCCACCCGACGATCTTCTGCACATGGGCGGCTTGTATCCGTGGATAGCTCCACACCAGCAGGACGACGAACAGGAGCACAACGGTCTGGCCCGGGTCGATGCTCCCCCGGCCCATGGTGGTCAGCAGCCAGAACACCGCCCACAGCGCGAGGAACGCGCCCCGCAGCCACAGCCCGGTCCGCTTGATCCGCTCGCGGACCCGCAGCCCGGCCAGTGTGTCGGCCGGCTGGGGCCGGTAGACCAGCTCCACCTGCTCATCGCTCGCGCCCTGGGCTCCGTGCCCGCCACGCTCGTCACTCAAGCCCTGTGCTTCGGTCACGGCCCCTCCCCTGTCCTGGACGAGCCGTGATCGTAGCGGGCGGGTCAGACGGCCGGGTCCTTGCCCTGCATCGCGAGGATCTCCTCGTTCGGGATCGCGCCGCCGAAGCGCCGGTCGCGCTGCGCGAACTCCAGGCAGGCCCGCCACAGGTCACGGCGGTCGAAGTCGGGCCACAGCACGTCCTGGAAGACCATCTCGGCGTAAGCGCTCTGCCAGATCAGGTAGTTGGAGGTGCGCTGCTCGCCGCTCGGGCGGAGGAAGAGGTCGACGTCCGGCATGTCCGGGTAGTACATGTACTTCTGGAGGGTCTTCTCGTTGACCTTCGACGGGTCGAGCCTGCCCGCCTTCACGTCCGCCGCCAGCGCCTGTGCCGCGTCCGCGATCTCCGCGCGCCCGCCGTAGTTCATGCAGAAGTACAGCGTGAGCCTGTCGTTGTCCTTGGTCTGCTCCTGGGCGATCTGGAGCTCCTTGGCCACCGACTTCCACAGCTTGGGCATCCGGCCCACCCAGCGCACCCGGATGCCGAGTGCGTCGAGCTGGTCGCGGGTCTTGCGGATGAAGTCGCGGTTGAAGTTCATCAGGAAGCGCACTTCGTCCGGGGAGCGCTTCCAGTTCTCGGTGGAGAAGGCGTACAGGGAGATGTTTCCGACGCCCATCTCGATCGCACCCTGGAGTACGTCCAGCACGCGCTCGGCGCCGACCTTGTGGCCCTCTGTGCGCGGCAGACCGCGTTCCTTGGCCCAGCGACCGTTGCCGTCCATCACGATCGCCACATGCTCCGGCACGAGTTCACCGGGGATCTTCGGCGGGCGGCCCCCCGACGGGTGTGGCTCGGGGACCTTGTACTCGCGGCGGGAACGTCCCAGGATTCCGCGTCGTGCCATGGGGGTCACACTCTCCTAGCTTTCGCTTCCCTAGTTTTTCTCTACGTACCGCAGTGAGCGCAGTCCGCGCTCCAGGTGCCAGTGCAGATAGGCGGACACGAGTCCGCTGCCCTCCCTCACGTGGCGCGCCTCGCACGCTTCCGCCGTGTCCCAGTCCCCCGTCAGCAACGCGCTGAGCAGTCCGACGGCCTCAGCCGAGGGTACGACGCTGCCGGGCACCCGGCAGTCGCCGCATATGACTCCGCCCGCCGCGACCGAGAAGAACCGGTTCGGGCCGTGGATACCGCATTTCGCACAGTCCTCGAAGCTGGGCGCGTAGCCGTTGACGGCGAGGGAGCGCAGCAGGAACGCGTCGAGGATGAGGTGCGGCGGGTGCTCACCGCGCGAGAGGGAACGGAGCCCGCCGACGAGCAGCAGATACTGCTGCACGGCCGGCTCGCCCTCGTGGTCGGTGAACCGTTCCGCCGTCTCCAGCATGGCGGTGCCCGCGGTGTACCGGGCGTAGTCGGTGACGATCCCGCTGCCGTACGGAGCGATCGTCTCGCTCTGCGTGCACAGCGGCAGCCCGCGCCCGACCAGCTCACTGCCCCGCGCGAAGAACTGCACGTCCACGTGCGAGAACGGCTCCAGCCGCGCGCCGAACTTCGACTTGGTGCGGCGCACGCCACGGGCGACGGCACGGATGCGGCCGTGCCCGCGGGTGAGGATCGTGATGATGCGATCGGCCTCGCCGAGCTTCTGCGTCCGCAGGACGATCCCGTCGTCCCGGAAGAGGCTCATCGCACGCCCCCACGGGTGTCCGGCCGGGGGGCCGGGCCCGCGGCGGAGCCGCAATGGGGAGCAGCTCCCCCGGAGAAGCACAGCATGATCCGGTCCGCTTCACCCAGCTTCTGGGTGCGCAGCACGATGCCGTCGGCGCGGAACAGACTCATGGAGCCATTGTCCCGTACGAGGGCGTGGCGCCGGGCGGCGCCCCGGGAACGCGGGTGGAAACGCCGGTAGGGCAGGAACCGGTCCTCCTCCTGCCGGTGCGGCACGGGACCTGCCGCACCTGCACGGCTGACGGCGTCCTTAGGGCCTGTCGTTCGGATCAGGCCGGCAGCGACATCTGCGGCTACCGCCGCGGGGCGAGCGGGGTCTGGCGCGTGCAGATGCAAGGCGGAGAAGGGAGCCACTGCGGAGCATTGGCGACAGACGACAACGCCGCTGGGGGTCCCCCCAGGCGAAGCTCTGGGGG
>NZ_JBSGZO010000753.1:0-2691 GCF_053611045.1 Streptomyces sp. NPDC054841
GGAGGGCCCGGCACCACCCGCCACTGCTGTCCCGCACCCGCGGCTCTGCGTTCGCGGCCTTCGCGAAGCGCTGCCGAGTGCCGCCGCGTGCCGCCGCCGGCGGGCTACCGAGTGGCCGCGTCCCGTAGCGCGTCGAGCAGGCCGAGCAGCGCGGGCAGGGCCGGCGCCGTCTCCCGTACGGCCGCGTGGACGGCGCGCACCGGCTCGGGCCGCCGCACCTTGCGTACGACGACGCCGGGATGCGGGTTCCGCAGCCCGGTCAGCGGGATCATGCCGATGCCGAGACCGGCCGCGACGAATCCCTGCGCCGTGGCGTAGTCCTCGGCGTCGACCACGAAATCCGGACTGAACCCGGCGGCGCCGCACGCGTCGAGCACGGCGTCCAGGCAGGGCCCCGGCCATTCGCTGCCGACCCAGGGTTCGTCGGCGAGGTCGTCCAGGTCGAGCACTCGCTTCACGGCCAGCCGATGACCCTTGGGCAGGACCGCGCGGTACGGGTCGTCCAGCAGGTGTTCCAGCCGGATCCCGTCGACGGGCCGGTCGTGAGGCAGCACCACGAGGGCCATGTCGGCCCGGCCCTGCTTCACGTCCGGCAGTGGATCCTCTGGGTCGATCAGCTTCAGTTCGACCTGCACGCCCGGATGCTCGCGGCGCAGTCTGGCGAGCGCGGGAGCCACCAGGGTGGCGCCGACCGTGGCGAAGTAGCGGACGGACAGCCGGCCCGTGCGCCCTTCCCGCAGATCGGCCAGCGCCGTCTCGGCCTCGGCGACCTGCCGACTGATCGCGTCGGCGTGCTCGGTGAGCAGCAGCCCCGCGGCCGTGGGCCGTACGCCCCTGCCGACCCGCTCGAGCAGTGCCGTACCCGCTTCCTTCTCCAGGGCGGCCACCTGCTGACTCACGGCGGACGGTGTGTACCCCAGCCGCGCGGCCGCGGCCGTCACCGACCCGGTGCCGACGACCGCCCGCAGCACCTGCATACGCCTCACATCAAGCATGCAGTACAGGTTAATGGTGTGTGCAGTACTTTTCACTTGTCCTGTCGGATTGGGTGGGGGACGGTTGCGTACGAGGACGACGACCCACCGGACAGGGGAGACACGAGTGAAGAGCGGCGGCCGAGGAACACCGATGCGGATGGGCGTACTCGCCCTGCTGTGGGGCTCGGGGTTCCTCTGGATCAAACTGGCCCTGAACCACGGCCTGACCCCGGTCCAGATCACGGTGGTCCGCTGCGTCCTGGGCGCGGTGGTCCTGCTCGCGCTCGCCGGGTACGCCCGGGAGCGCCTCCCGCGTGACCGCAGGACCTGGGGCCATCTCGTGGTGGCGGCCTTCCTCTGCAACGCCCTGCCGTTCTTCCTCTTCAGCATCGGCGAGCAGACGGTCGACTCCGGCGTGGCAGGCGTGCTCAACGCGACAACTCCCCTGTGGGCGTTGCTGATCGGCATCGGCACCGGCACGGACCGCGAGCTCCACCCGGTCCGGCTGGGCGGACTGGTCCTCGGCTTCGCCGGAACGCTGGTGATCTTCGCGCCCTGGCAGCGGACCGGACTGATCGGCTGGGGCGCCCTCGCCCTGCTCGGGGCGGCCGTCAGCTCCGCCGTCGCCTTCGCCTACATGGCCCGCACACTCACCGGCAGGGGCACCGCGCCCATCGCGCTCTCCGCCGCCCAGCTCGTCACCGCGAGCGTGCTGAGCGCCCTCGCTTTGCCCACCGGCGGCGGACTCGCACCGGGGCGCCCCGACGCGACGGCCCTGGTCGCCGTCGTCGTCCTCGGGATCTTCGGTACCGGCCTCACCTTCTACCTCAACTACCGGCTCATCGCCGACGAAGGCGCCACCAGCGCCGCCACCGTCGGATATCTGCTGCCGGTCGTCTCGGTGGCGCTCGGCGCCGTCGTGCTCGACGAGCAACTCGGCTTCCGGGTCGTCATGGGCATGCTCGTCGTGCTCACCGGCGTCGCCATGACGCGGCGGCGGACCCGTGAGGCGCGGCCGCCCGGCACGGGGACGGACTCCGCACCGGCACGCCGCGTCGGGGAGACCCGTGCCGTCGGTGACGCCGGTGCCGCCGGTTCCGTCGGTGCTGCCGGTCCCGTCAGTGAGCCACGTCCCGTCGGTGAGGCCAGTCCTTCGTGATCTCGAAGCTGTGGGTCTCCCGGCCGAGGATCCGGCCCGTCACGTCCACGAACGTGCCGGTGACCTGGTACGTGTCGCGGGCCATATGGCCGATCGGCAATCGCTCCGGGGGAAGCACGATCTCGTACGGGCCGCCGCTGCGGTAGTCGCCCAGCAGAATCTCCTGGTGTCCCACCGTCACCCCCTGCCGGGTGCGCTCGTCGATGAACCTGAGCCCTTCGAGGTCGTGCCCGGATCCCACGCCGAACTCCAGCCGCACCCGGAACTCCGCCCCTTCCCTGAGGACCAGGGGGGTGGGCGGCGGCGGCACGGCGTCCGGATGCTCGGCGGACGGCACGGGTACCGGCATGTCGGCGTGGCCCTCCACCTGGATCGTCACGCCCAGCAGCTCGAAGTCGCTCGGTGAGTTCATCGGATACGCCATCTTTCGCCGCTCATGGGAAGGACCGACGGGTATTTCAGCCTAAGGGCTGTCCCGTAATCCCCGGTGGATCAGCGCGCGGCGTCAGATGCGGTGCATCGCAAGGCGGAGGGTCGTCCTCATACTGGGCGTAT
>NZ_JBSGZO010000754.1:0-2679 GCF_053611045.1 Streptomyces sp. NPDC054841
CCGGGGTCCGGTGGACCGCGGCCCGCAGGACCCTACGGGGCCGTGACGCCGTACGCCCGTGCGGGACGGGTGCGCCGGCCCGTTCGGTGGGCCGGCGTCTGTGCCGTCAGACGCCGGACGGGCTGAGCGGCGGGTGAGCCCCCACCGTGCCCTCGGGGCGCCGGGGCGCCGGGGCCGGGGCGCGGTGGGCAGGGTCCCGCACCTCGCCCACCAGCATCTCCAGCACGTCCTCCAGGGCGACCAGTCCGAGCACCCGGCCCGATGCGTCCGCGACCTGCGCCAGATGGGTGGCGGCGCGGCGCATCACGGTGAGGGCGTCGTCCAGCGGCAGCTCGGCCCGCAGCGTGGCCATGGGGCGCCAGACGTGCTGCGGTACGGCCCGGTCGCCGTCCTCCATGTCGAGGACGTCCTTGACGTGCAGATAGCCCATGAAGGGGCCGCTGCCCTCGCCGCACACCGGGAAGCGCGAGTAGCCCGTCCGTACGGTGAGCTCCTCGATCTGCCGGGCCGTCACCGACGGGGGCACGGTCACCAGGGCCGACCGGGTGATGAGGACGTCCGTCACCGGGCGGCTGCCCAGCTCCAGCGCGTCTTCGAGCAGATCCTGCTCCTCCCGGTCCAGCAGTCCCGCCTGGCCCGCGTCCTCTACCAGCTGGCCGAGCTGGTCGCTGGTGAAGACCGCCTCCACCTCGTCCTTGGGCTCGACGCGGAACAGCCTGAGCACCAGCCGGGCACAGGCGCCGAGCGCCACCGTCACCGGACGGCACAGCCGGGCGAAGCCGACCAGCGCGGGGCTGAGCCAGAGGGAGGTCTTCTCCGGGGCGGCCATCGCCAGGTTCTTCGGGAGCATCTCGCCGATGACGAGATGCAGGAAGACGACGACGGCGAGGGCGATGACGTAGCCGAGCGGATGGATGAGGCTCTCGGGGACGTGCGTCGCGTGGAAGACCGGCTCCAGGAGATGCGCCACGGTCGGTTCCGCCACCGCGCCGAGGGTCAGCGAACAGACGGTGATGCCGAACTGCGCCGCGGCCATCATCTGCGGCAGGTTCTCCAGCCCGTGCAGCACTTGGCGGGCCCGCGAGGAGCCCGCGGCCGCGAGCGGTTCGATCTGGCTGCGGCGTACGGACACGAGCGCGAACTCCGCGCCGACGAAGAAGCCGTTGGCGAGCACGAGCAGCAACGCGAACAGCAGTTGGAGGACGCTCATCGCACGGCCTCCGCGACGGCCTGCACATCCGCGGTCCGCACGAGCCGGACCCGCTCGGCCCGGTACCGGTCCACCTGCCGTACGGAGAGCCGCCAGCCGGGCAGGTCGGCCCGGTCGCCGGGCGCCGGGATCCGGCCGAGGAGATCTGCGACCAGCCCGGCGACGGTCTCGTACGGCCCGTCGGGTACGTCGAGACCTATCCGCCGCAGGGTGAGGACGCGGCAGCTGCCGTCGGCCTCCCATGCCGGATTGCCGTCCTCGGGAGCGGCCGGGGCCAGCTCGGGCCTGCCGTCCCCTTCGGCGTCGTGCTCGTCGCGGACCTCGCCGACGAGCTCCTCGACGATGTCCTCCAGGGTGACGACGCCGGCCGTGCCGCCGTACTCGTCGACGACGACAGCTATCGGCTGTTCGCTGCGCAGCTGCTCGAGCAGCTGCCGTACGGGCAGGGTCTCGGGCACCAGCAGCGGCGGGACGGCGATGCGGCCGACCGGGGTACGCAGCCGCTGGTGTGCCTGGACGGCCAGCGCGTCCTTCAGATGGACCATGCCGACGATCTCGTCGATGCGGTCCCGGTAGACGGGGAAGCGGGAGAGACCGGTGGCGCGGGTGAGGTTGAGAACGTCTGCGGCGGTCGCGTCGGACTGGAGGGCACTCATCTTCACGCGCGGGGTCATCACATGCTGGGCGGTGAGATGACCGAGCGACAGGGTCCGTACGAACAGATCCGCCGTGTCCTGTTCGATTGCCCCGGCGCGGGCCGAGTGACGGGCGAGGGAGACCAGTTCACCGGGGGTACGGGCGGATGCCAGCTCCTCCTTGGGCTCGACGCCGAGCGCCCGGACGAGCCGGTTGGCGACGGCGTTGAGCAGTGCGATCACCGGCCGGAACACGGTCGAGAAGCGGTGCTGCGGGCCGGCCACGAACCGGGCGACCTGCAGCGGCCTGGAGACCGCCCAGTTCTTCGGGACGAGCTCGCCGACCACCATCTGGACGGCGGAGGCGAGGAGCATCCCGATCGCGACGGCGACACCGGGGACGGCCGCGTCCGGTATCCCCGCCGCGGTGAGCGGCGGGTCGAGCAGCTGTGCGAGCGCGGGCTCGGCGAGCATGCCGACGACGAGGGAGGTGATGGTGATGCCGAGCTGGGTGCCGGACAGCTGGAACGACAGCTCGCGCAGGGCTCGGACGACGCCCCTGGCACGACGGTCGCCCTCGGCGGCGGCACGCTCGGCGTCGGCGCGCTCCACGGTGACGAGGCCGAACTCGGCGGCCACGAAGAATCCGTTGGCGAGGATGAGAAGGAATGCCGCGCAGAGCAGCAGTAGCGGGATGATCATGCCGCCGCCTCCTGGGAGGGGGCGGCGCAGGTACTACCGGACGATCCGTCCATTGCTGGAGGGAGTCACTCCTCGGGTCGCAGTTGGCCTCACGGGCCACTGTGGCCACGCGGGTGTGAGGCGGAGGCGCAC
>NZ_JBSGZO010000755.1:0-2669 GCF_053611045.1 Streptomyces sp. NPDC054841
GAACTCACCGGCGAACCGTCAGGTCATTCCCCGGACAGCACGACCTGCGCGGCGACCCGCGCCTCCTCGGCGCTGTCCGCGGCACGCGCCGCCGCCGCCGCACGCTCGCACTGGGCGAGCGTGTACTTCGCGAGCGTCGCCCGCACATACGGGATCGACGCCGCACCCATCGAGAGGGAGGTGACACCGAGACCCGTCAGCACACACGCCAGCAGCGGATCCGAGGCGGCCTCGCCGCACACACCACAGCTCTTGCCCTCGGCCTTGGCCGCCTCCGCCGCCAGCGCGACCAGGTCGAGCAGCGCGGGCTGCCACGGGTCCTGCAGCCGGGACACCGCACCCACCTGCCGGTCGGCCGCGAAGGTGTACTGCGCCAGGTCGTTCGTACCCAGCGAAAGGAACTCCACCTCCTGCAGCACCGAGCGCGCCCGCAGAGCGGCAGAGGGAATCTCGACCATCGCGCCGAACTTCGCCCGCAGTCCCGCCTCACGGCACGCGTCCGCGAACGCCTTCGCGTCGGCGCGGTCCGCCACCATCGGCGCCATGACCTCGAGGTACACGGGCAGTCCTTCGGCCGCCTTGGCCAGCGCCGTCAGCTGGGTACGCAGCACATCGGGGTGGTCCAGCAGGGTCCGCAGGCCCCGCACGCCCAGCGCCGGGTTCGGCTCGTCGGCCGGAGTCAGGAAGTCGAGCGGCTTGTCCGCGCCCGCGTCCAGCACCCGCACCACCACCCGGCCCTCCGGGAACGCCTCCAGGACCTTGCGGTACGCCTCGACCTGCTTTGACTCCGACGGCGCCTGCTTGCTGTCGTCCAGGAAGAGGAACTCGGTACGGAACAGACCGACGCCCTCGGCCCCGGCCTCCACCGCGGCCGGCACATCGGCGGGACCGCCCACATTCGCCAGCAGCGGCACCTTGTGACCGTCGGACGTCGCACCGGGCCCGGTCGACGCGGCAAGCGCGGCCTTCCGCTCAGCGGCGGCCTGCTCCATCTGCGCGCGCCGCTCGTCGCTCGGCTCGACGAAGATCTCACCGGTGCTGCCGTCGACCGCGATGATCGTGCCCTCGGCCAGCTCACCGGCGCCCGGCAGCGCCACCACGGCCGGCACTCCGAGAGCCCGCGCGAGAATCGCACTGTGGCTGGTCGGCCCACCCTCCTCGGTCACGAAGCCGAGAACGAGCGCCGGGTCGAGCAGTGCCGTGTCCGCCGGAGCCAGATCCCGCGCGATCAGTACGTACGGCTCGTCGCTGTCCGGAACACCCGGCATCGGCACACCCAGCAACCGCGCCACGATCCGGTTCCGTACGTCATCGAGGTCGGCCACCCGCCCGGCCAGATACTCCCCGGCACCCGCCAGCAGAGCCCGGTACGCGGCGAATGCGTCGTACACGGCCCGCTCCGCCGTGCTGCCGACGGCGATCCGGCGCTCGACGTCGGCCATGAGCTCGGGGTCCTGCGCCATCATGGCCTGCGCCTCGAGCACGTGCTGTGCCTCGCCGCCCGCCAGATTGCCGCGCGCAATCAGGTCGGCGGCCACAGCCTCGACGGCCTGGCGAGCGCGCCCCTGTTCGCGTTCGGCCTCGTCCGCCGGGATCTGCTTGGCGGGCGGCTCCAGAACCGCCGTCCCCATATGCCGAACCTCGCCGATCGCCACACCGTGGCTCACGCCGACGCCTCGCAGCGTTGTCTCCATTTCACCCGTCTCCGATTGTGCGGCGGTCCCAGCCACCGCGATGGATGTACAACTGGCCCGTCGACAGGACGGTGAGGTCACTGCCAGCTGAACAGCGTGTCGCCGGCCTTCACGTCGCCGCTATCGATGACATCGGCGAGAGAGTCGGTGGTGGCTTCCAGCGCCACGATGGGGCAGATCGGCGACTTGCCCGCGGCCTCGACGGCGGCCGGGTCCCAGCGCACGATCGGCTGGCCGCTCTTGACGGTGTCGCCCTTGTTGATGAGGAGCTCGAAGCCCTCACCGTTGAGCTGCACGGTGTCGATGCCGAGATGGGTCAGCACACCGTGCCCCTGCCCGTCGACGACGACGAAGGCGTGCGGGTGGAGGGAGACAACGATGCCGTCCACCGGCGAGACGGCCTCCGAGGCTTCACGCTCGGGGTCGATGGCGGTACCGGGACCGACCATCGCGCCGGAGAACACCGGATCGGGCACTGCCGCGAGCCCGATGGCGCGGCCGGCCAGAGGCGACGTCACGGTTGTCATGGGAGCCTCCCAGGGGGCGGAGATCAAGTGGCACCGTCCGCTGCCTGTCGCCGGACGGCGCGCTCTTCTGAGCGTATGTCATAGGAAGTCCAGGTTCCGCATGACAGCTGCCAGTTGGCGGACCTGGATGGCACCGGAAACGATTTGCCTCGTCTACCGGCGACATGTACTGTCGTACCCCTGCCTGACCACGACGCGACTCTGAGCCGTAGGTCGGCAGCACCTATCAAGCCACCATCCTAACTGGTCTAAACCTCTGCATGCCTGCAGGGCGGATGGTCAGGAAGCCAGGAAAAGGCTGGTAGGGTTTGAAAAGCCGGAAAGGGAAATCGCGAATTAAGCGAGAGAACGGTCCGGCAGCCCGCTCCAGCGGGTGGCAGAAACGGAAATCGGATCTGCTAAGCTGGAAACACCGAAGGGAAGCGCCCGGAGGAAAGCCCGAGAGGGT
>NZ_JBSGZO010000756.1:0-2668 GCF_053611045.1 Streptomyces sp. NPDC054841
AAGCAGAAGGCCGCGCAGAAGGCCGAAGAGGAAGCCGAAGAGCGCAAGGCGGCCCAGGAGACAGCCAGCCGCTCCGCCACACGCGACGCCTCCAGCTTCCCGGTCCAGAACTCCTACACCGTCGCGCAGATCCAGGCGATGGCGCGTCAGATCGTGGGCGCAGACCAGTTCCAGTGCTTCAGCAACATCGTGGACCACGAGTCCACCTGGAACTATCAGGCGGTCAACCCTTCCGGTGCCTACGGTCTTGTCCAGGCATACCCCGGCTCCAAGATGTCGAGTGTGGGCGCCGACTGGCGGACCAACCCGGCCACGCAGATCAAGTGGGGCCTCAACTACATGAACCAGAGGTACGGCAGCCCCTGTCAGGCCTGGTCGTACTGGCAGGCCCACCACTCGTACTAAGTCGCGCGTCTGTCCGAGCGCGACCGCTCACCCTCTCGGGGCCCCGTGCCGTCTCTTCGGTGAGGGGCTCCGATGCTTGATGCCGGGGGCCTTCTATGCCCGCCAAGCTCTGTTCGCCGCCCTCGAGCAGGCGAAGAAGAACGGCTTCGCCCGGCGGAACAAGCCGAAGCGGCGAACCCGGCTCGTGTCGCGCGACGGCCGCGACCCGCTCGCCCTCGATGCGGCGATCGACGGCTGACCTGACGCGCAGTATTGGGCCAGGTCCGGTCGCCTTTGTGACACGCCACCGCCCACTGCACAAGAAGGCGCCGTCCAGCCCAACGTCGGTGTTCCGGGCCTCGCTCAGCCGCTGGAGTTGCGGCAGCAGCCGGTAGAGCGAGTCGGCGAAGACGACCTCGTTGAAACCCTCGGACAGCAGCTGCGGTGGGAATGGACCATTGCTTTGTGCTGCCGGTGGACAGTGTCGTCCGGCACGGTCCGGTTGGCCGGCCGCGGGCTCTGGCGCTCGACACAGACGGAGGCGGGGGTGGTGACCATGACCGCGATGGCGGGAATGTTGTGCCGTTCGACGGCGGTGACCAGCGGCTCTCGGGTCGCCCTGGTGACGTTCGTGGCGTCGACCACCGTGAACAGCCGCCGGGTCATCCGGCACTCCAGGAGCAGGTGCAGGGCATCGACCGCGCGGCTATCGCTTCCTGGTCGCCCGGGTCGTAGCTCACAGCGCCGCGCAACGCGTCCAAGGACAAGACCTGTGCGCGGTGCCGCCCTCCCCAGTCGTCATTCGGGTCGCGATCGAAGCGCAGGATCCGCAACCGTAGGGCTCCAGTTGGTTTCGTTGGTGGGAGTGGGCAACGTTTGTCGATGGTTTTAGAAGCCGTTGTCTTTCCGGATGTGATCACTGAGTTTCCGCTGCTCAGGCATGGTTCCGGTGTCGTCGTGGGAGCGTTCGGGCGATGAGTTCGTCCTCGACGATGCGGAGGTGGCCGGTGGCGTCGGTGATGGGTTTGCTGGAGGAGCGGGAGGCCGCTGCCCGGGTGCGGGTGGAGGAGCTTCAGGCGGAGGCGGACCGGATCCTGTCCGAACTCGCCGCCGCCGAGGCGGTGTTGGAACGCCGGGCGATCGCTCGGGTGGAGCTGGCCGAGGCCCTGGCCGCTCCCGGTGATGCGGTGGATGCGGCCGTGCCGGAGGCGCCGGAGCCGGTGCCGACGGCCAAAGCGATGAAGGTCCCGGTCGCGAGGTCGATCGTGCCGCACTTCGGGGAGGGGATGACGGTGGAGGCGCTCGCGCCGGATTACCGGCGGATCGTGGAGCTGGTGGAGTCCGGTCCGGAAGGCGGTGAGGGGGTTTCGGCGAAGGAGATCGCGTCCGGGCTCGGGCTGGAGTTGGTGCCGGCGAAGATCGAGGGGGTGCGGTCCAAGGCGAGGCGCCTGGCTGAACGGGGCTGGCTGGCCGTGTCGCCGTCCGGACGGTTCACGCCGAGGCAGCCCACCGTGACTGTTCCTGTCGCCGCCGGGAAGCCGGGCGGGCGAGGCGACGGCTGATGAGCATGGCCTGCGAGAAGTAGATGAACGCCTCGCTGCTGGCGGGCAGTGTCTCGAAGTCCCGCACCAGGCGGCGCGAGCGCATCAGCCACCCCAGCGTGCGCTCTACTACCCAGCGTCTCGGGAGTACCACAAACCCCTTCATGTCATCGCTGCGTTTGACGATCTGCAGCGTGAGCTGGAGTTTCTCCTTCGCCCAGGTGGCCAGGCGGCCGGTGTAGCCGCAGTCGGCCCACACCAGCGTGATCTTGTGGAACCGTGCCCGCAGGCGGGGCAGCATGACGCGGGCGGCCTGGCGGTCGGTGACGTCGGCGGCACACACCAGCACCATCAGCAGCAGGCCCAGGCAGTCCGTGATGACGTGTCGGCGCCTTCCGTTGATCTTCTTGCCGCCGTCATAGCCGCGTGAAGCGGCGGGCACCGAGGCGGCGCCCTTGACCGACTGCGAGTCGATGACCGCCGCGGTTGGCTCCTGATCCCGGCCCTCGGCCTCGCGGGCCCGGCCGCGCAGCCGGTCGTGGAACTCCTTGACCAGGCCGTGCTCCCGCCACCTGCGGAGTGAAGTAGGCCGCCGACGAGGTGCCCGTGGCCCGGGTCCTTTTCCGACGGCCCCTTCCCGAACGGTGCGGGCTAAGGGCTGTCCCGTAATCCCCGGTGGATCAGCGCGCGGCGTCAGATGCGGTGCATCGCAAGGCGGAGGGTCGTCCTCATACTGGGCGTAT
>NZ_JBSGZO010000757.1:0-2664 GCF_053611045.1 Streptomyces sp. NPDC054841
GCACGACGGCGACCACCGAGGCCTCGATTCCGGCCCCGGGGGCGGGCGAGGACGCGGTCACGGCCGGCCGGTGCACGTCCTGCCGCGGCCCCTCGGCCGCTTCGGGTACGCCTTTCCCCGTCACCGTCCGGTACTCGACGTCCTCGAGGCGCACCAGCACCCGGCCTTCCGCGGACAGCAGGGTGGCGTGCCCGCGCCGTAACCCGTCCGGCGCGGTGTCGTCGGCGTCGAGCAGTACGTAGGCCGTGCGCACCGGATCGTCCCGCCGTACGACCCGCCCGATGGACACCGGCAGATACGTCGCCGACGCCGCGGCCGGGTCGGCCAGGGTCAGGACGGCCATGCTCTGCAGGGCGGCGTCGAGGGCGACCGCGGCCCTCTCCAGGCCGCCGCCGGTGGGGCCGTCGACCCGGGCGAGCACGCGGGCCGGCCCGAAGCGCACTTCCGCGAGGGACCGCAGGGGTGCGGCGAAGTCCATCCCCTTGGCCGCGAACCAGGCGTACAGGCCCGCGGGTTCCAGCGTCCGGTCGAGCCCGGCGCGCAGGGCGTCGATGTCACGGTCGCCGGACGTGTCGCCCAGCACCTCGTCCGCGCGGCCGGTTTCGAGACGGGCGACGATCCGGTCGCCGTGCCGGAAAGTGACCGGCCCCGTGCGGGCGGGATCGTCCAGGTCGCTGGTGAGGGCGTGGAGTCCGGCGCCCCGGCCCACGAACGCGATCCGCCGCAGGACGTCGGCGCTCCCGAGTGCCAGGGCCAGTGTCAGCGCCCCCGGCACGGTCTCCTCACCGAACACACGGTGGGCGCGGGACAGCCGGTGGACGGTCCCGGTCACGTCGACCGTGCCCTGGTCCGTGCCCTCGTCCATGTCCTGCGTCCCCGCGGAGCCCGTCCGGAAGGATTCGGCCCGGAAGGGGTAGGGCGGCAGAGTGACCCGCGGGGCCGGCGTCCCCTCGTACACCTGGCGCCAGTCGACGGTTCCGCCGCCGACGTGGAAGAAGGCCAGTCCGGTGCTCAACCGGTCCTCCGGGACGCGCAGTTGAGCCGCGAGCCGTTCGGGGGTGTACGACGTGAAGGGAGCCATGCGGGCGGCGAGCGCGGCGTCGGCCGTACGGGCTCCGCTCTCCAGGACCGCCCCGTCGCGCAGGACGGACCCGTGGGCCTCGCCGCCCCGGCGTACTGTCTGCGCCAGCCCGGCCAGCAGGGCGTCGGCCGTGGAGCCGAGGACCGCGACGCGGTATCGCAGGTGGTCGCGCCCCACGTCGGCCGAGCGGCACAGCGCACCCGCGGCCGACGGCTCGGCCCGCAGCTGTCGTTCCAGGTCCGCCGCGCGCCGGGCCAGTCCCTCCGGTGTGTGCGCGGACAGGAGCAGGAGGTGTTCGCCCAGACGGGAAGGCACGGGGGCGTCCGCGGCAGACGGTGCGGCGGAGTACTCCTCCACGACGATGTGCGCGTTGGTGCCGCCCATGCCGAAGGCGCTGATCCCCGCACGGCGCGGCCCGTCGGAGCGCCACGGCCGCAGTTCCGTCGGTATCACGAAGGGCCCGCCGGTGAGGTCGAGGTGCGCGCCGGGGATCTCGTAGCCCGCGAGGGGCGGGATCTCCCCGTGCCACAGGCAAAGGAGGACCTTGACCAGTCCGGCGAGTCCACTGGCCGGTTCCAGATGGCCGACGTTGGCCTTCACCGAGCCGATGTGCACCGGCGTACGGCGGTCCGGGTCGTCGCCGAACACCTCGGTGAGCGCGGCGATCTCGATCGGGTCGCCCAGTCGGGTCGCCGTGCCGTGGCTCTCGATCAGGGAGATGTCCGCCGGGGCTGCGCCGGCGTCGTCAAGGGCGGCGCGGATGACGGCGGTCTGGGCCTCGCTGCGGGGCACGGGCAGGGCGCTGCCGCGGCCGCCGTGGTTGACGGCCGTCCCGCGGATCACGCCCCAGATCCGGTCACCGTCGCGCTCGGCGTCCTCAAGACGCCTGAGCATGACGGCGACCGCTCCCTCGCCGGGGACGAAGCCGTCGGCGCGGTCGTCGAAGGGGCGCGGCAGAGTCTCCGACAGGGCCCCGAGCTGGCTGAGGCTGCGGTAGTACCAGGGGGTGAGCCCGACGTGGCAGGCCGCCACGATCGCGGCGGCGCAGGTTCCGGCGCGCAGCGCGGCGACCGCGTGCTGGACGGCGACGAGGGAGGAGGAGCACAGGGTGTCGACGGTCTGCGAAGGGCCCGTCAGGTCGAGCGCGTAGGAGATGCGGTTGGCCAGCACGGCGTTCAGGGAGCCGAGCGCGGTGTGCGGTCCGACGGTGTCCAGACCCCGGGCGTCGCGGTGGTGGGTGTACGTGGCGCCGACGAAGACGCCTATGTCGCGGCGGTCGGCGAGACCGCTCTCGTCGCGTACCGCCCAGGCGTGTTCGAGCAGCAGCTTCTGCTGGGCGTCCATCTCCTCGGCCTCGCGCGCGGAGATGCCGAAGAACGACGGATCGAAGCGGTCGATGTCGTCGAGGAAGGCGCCGGTACGGCAGTAGGTCCCCGTCATGCGGGGGCCGCGTTGCTCGAAGTGCGCGTCGATGTCCCAGCGTTCGTCCGGGATCTCGGTGAATGCGTGTCCGCCGGAGCGCAGCAGCGGCCACAGACCGGCCACGTCCGGCGCTCCGGGCAGGTCGCCGGAGACGGCGACCA
>NZ_JBSGZO010000758.1:0-2661 GCF_053611045.1 Streptomyces sp. NPDC054841
GGTAAGGGCCGGATGCAGGGCCCGGAAATCAGCCAGCGTCGGGGCGCCGACCGACCAGCTGAGTGAGCAGCTCGACGATCTGGGCCTGGTTGCGGTCGATCTTCTTGTCGAGGGCTTCGACCTTCTGGTCCAGGTTGCCGATCTGGAGGCGCACCGCGGTGAGGTCGGACTTGATGATCCCGAACTCGCGGTCGTGCTTCTCCGCGACCTCTTCGAAACGCCGGGTCAGGGCAGCGAGCTCGCTGTGGGCGATGGGGCCCTCGGGCACGCGGATACTCCTGCCAGATCACAAAAACCGCAGATAAGAGGACTCCACGAAGCGCCCGCACCCCACGCCGTCTTCGTTCCACCTGGCCGCAGGCTGGACGAAGACGGCGAGCCCTTACGCCGTTCTCCTCAGCACGACTGTGGCCTCCATCGGCGCTGCTCCGGCCCACTCGGATCGGGCCCGGCGCAGCGCGGCGACGTGAGTGGCGGCGCCGACGCTCGGCACGGGCGTCCTCAAGCTGGGCTGGCCCGCCGTCCGTTCATGCGGTCTGTGGAGTCCACGCCGGGGGCCGTCTGGCCCTCCGGAGGTGTAGCGAGCTACGCCGCAGCCGCGAGGCCCGGGTACTGCTTCAGTACCATGCGGGCCTTGACGACCGCTTCCCGCTCGTAGGTGGCCCAGTGCGGATGGGTGGCCACCTGATGGGACAACTCGACCAGGAGCCGGCGCAGCCGGGCTTCCTCGGCGCGCTGCTCGTCGGTGTAGCCGGGGCTGTCGTCGCGGCCGCCGGTGACCTCGCCGGTATGGGGGTGCTCGGTGCCGGGCCAGCCAGGCATGGGCTCGACAGACCACGGAAGAGTGCCGCAGAGCGCCTCGTAAGCGGTGCGGATCTCGTACAGGCGACGTTGCGCGTCGATCAGGTCAGACGGGAAGGTTTCAGCCACGCCGGAATGATATGCCCGTTCGATTTTATGGCTGGGCTGACACCCCGAGACCAGCACCGCCTACTGTGACTGCGCGCCATAAGTGGCCCTTGAGCGTCGCGGTTGGCCCGTGAGCGCGATAGTCGGCCCGCCGAGCGTGTTGGATGCAGGGCTTGCGAGGTCGTGTCGGGGCCACGGGCATCACTGCGGTTCGACCGGATCAGGCGTATCAGATAATGCTCCCGTTCGGGCGTTGTGCCCGCGAAGGTTGCGGGGGCGGGTGCGGGAACGAGGACTGCCCGGGGTGGAGTCTTGGAAGATCTCGTTCCGTCTCGTTCCAGCGCCCCGCCGTGGACCCGAACACCACGGGACGGCTCACTCAGTCTGATCTACGAGAGCCAAAAAAGTTCGGACGGCGATGTCGAGAACCGGTGACTGGCTCCGTCCCCGAGGTGAACGCGACCACAATGGGTCGCACAGCACCGAGGAGAAACACGATGGCCAAGTATCTGCTGCTCAAGCACTACCGCGGCGCTCCGGCTGCGGTCAACGACGTGCCCATGGACCAGTGGGCGCCGGAGGAGATCTCGGCGCACGTGCAGTACATGAACGACTTCGCGGCCCGGCTCGAGAAGACCGGCGAGTTCGTCGACGGTCAGGCGCTCGCTCCCGAGGGGACGTGGGTCCGGTACGACGGCGAGGGTCGCCCGCCGGTCACCGACGGTCCGTTCGCCGAGACCAAGGACCTCATCGCCGGCTGGATGGTGATCGACGTCGACAGCTACGAGCGTGCCATCGAGCTGGCCGGGGAACTGTCGGCTGCCCCTGGGGCGGGCGGGAAGCCGATCCACGAGTGGCTCGAGGTGCGCCCGTTCCTGGCCGCGCGGCCCACCATCACGGAGTGTCCTCATCGATGACCTCATCGATGGACGAGGTCCTGCTCCGGAGCCTCACGCCGAGCGTGCTCGCCATCCTCGTCCGCCGCGGAGCCGACTTCGCGGCGGCCGAGGACGCCGTGCAGGACGCGCTGGTCAAGGCGGTCCGCGTCTGGCCGGCCGACCCTCCGCGGGATGCGAAGGGCTGGCTGGTCACCGTTGCCTGGCGCAAGTTCCTCGACGCGACCCGGGCGGACGCCGCCCGCCGCCGGCGTGAGGACCATCTCGACGAGGAGCGGACGCCCGGGCCCGCGCCCGCGGTGGACGACACGCTCCAGCTCTACTTCCTCTGCGCCCACCCGTCACTGACCCCGTCGTCCGCGGTCGCGCTCACGCTGCGCGCCGTCGCCGGGCTCACCACCCGCCAGATCGCCCAGGCCTACCTGGTGCCCGAAGCGACCATGGCGCAGCGCATCAGCCGGGCCAAGCGCACCGTCTCCGAGGTGCGGTTCGACCAGCCCGGCGACGTCGCCACCGTGCTGCGCGTCCTCTACCTGGTCTTCAACGAGGGCTACTTGGGCGACGTCGACCTCGCCTCCGAGGCCATCCGGCTCACCCGGCAGCTCGCGGCCCAGGTCGACCACCCCGAGGTGGCCGGGCTGCTCGCCCTCATGCTGCTCCACCATGCCCGGCGTGCCGCCCGGACCTCGCCCGACGGCAGCCTGGTACCGCTCGCCGAGCAGGACCGCGGCCGGTGGGACACTGCGTTGATCGCCGAGGGCGTCGAGATCCTGCAGGCGGCCCTCGCCCGCGACCGGCTGGGCGAGTTCCAGGCCCAGGCCGCCATCGCGGCACTCCACGCCGACGCGCCCACCCG
>NZ_JBSGZO010000759.1:0-2656 GCF_053611045.1 Streptomyces sp. NPDC054841
GTACGGGGGCGCCCCCGTACCCCCCGCGAGGTCAGGAGCGAAGCTCCTGCGTGCAGCACTTCACGCTGCCGCCGCCCTTCAGCAGCTCACCCAGGTCCATCCCCACCGGCTCGAAGCCCCGGGCCCGCAGGGGCTCGAAGAGCCCCAGGGCCGCCTGCGGCAGCAGGACGTGGCGGCCGTCGCTGACCGCGTTGAGGCCGAACGCCGCCGCGTCCGCCTCCCGGGCGATGAGGGCGTCGGGGAAGAGGCGGGCGAGGACCGCGCGGCTGCCGGGGGAGAAGGCGCCGGGGTAGTACATGATCTCGTCCGTCGTGTCGTCGAGGACGGACAGTGCCGTGTCGAGGTGGTAGTAGCGCGGGTCCACCAGATCGAGCCCGATCACGGGGCGGCCGAAGAACTCCTGGGCCTCGTCGTGCGACAGCGGACTCGACCGGAAGCCCCGCCCCGCCAGCACATAGGTCGAGGTGATCGCGAAGTCGCCCTCGCCCTCGTTGATGTGCGTGGGCTCGTGGATCTCGGTGAAGCCGTGCGCGCGGAACCAGTCCAGATGCGCCTGCGCCTCCGCGGCCCGCTCCGGGTACGCGAAGCGCGCACCGAGCACCCGTCCGTCGACGACGGTCGCGCCGTTCGCGGCGTAGACCATGTCGGGCAGGTCCGCCCGCGGCTCCAGCAGCTCCACGGTGTGGCCGAGCGCGCGATAGCGGTTGTGCAGGTCCTCCCACTGGGCCAGCGCCAGCGACAGGTCGACAGGCTTCCCGGGGTCCATCCAGGGGTTGATGGAGTACGTCACCTCGAAGTGCGTGGGTGGGCACATCAGGTAGCGGCGGGATCTAGCGTCACGAGGCAATGCAGGCTCCTCACGAGCGGCAGGGCGCACGGTTGTGCGTGCAGCCATGGTGCGTCGTACGAGCCCTTCGCGCTGTGATCCGAACGGGTGGTTCGTCACACATACCGCCATCGTTCAACAAGACGATACGTCTCGTCGCATCGGTTGGTAGATTGGCGCCATGGCAGAGACCAAGGCCCCCGACTCCTCCCGCCGCAGCGAACGCTCCCGCCGCGCCATCTACGACGCCGCCCTCGCCCTCGTCGGCGAGGTCGGCTACACCAGGACGACGATCGAGGGCATCGCCGCCCGCGCCGGAGTCGGAAAGCAGACCATCTACCGCTGGTGGCCCTCCAAGGCCGCGGTCCTCCTCGAAGCCTTCCTCGACCTCGGCGAGCAGGCCGCCCAGGGCGAGACCGAGATCCCCGACACCGGAGATCTCGAAGCCGACCTCAAGCTCGTCCTGCGGGCCACCGTCGACGAGCTGAACTCGCCCGTCTACGACGCCCCCGCCCGTGCCCTCACCGCCGAGGGCGTCGTCGACTCCGAACTCGGCGCCCAGTTCGTCGAGAAGCTCCTCGAACCCCAGCTCCAGCTGTACGTACGCAGGCTGGGCGCCGCCCAGGACGCCGGTGCGGTGGGCGCCGGCATCGACCCCCGTACCGCCCTGGAACTCCTCGTGGGACCCCTCACCCACCGCTGGCTGTTGCGCACCCTCCCGCTCACCCACGACTACGCCGACAAGATCGTCGAGTACGCGCTGTACGGCCTGGCGCCCAGGAGCTGAGTGAGGGACCGGCCACACGATCGGGGGGTGCGGCCACCCGGCGCTCCCGATGATGGGACGATGGCACCGGCGTCGATATGCGGCTGAGCCGCGTGGGCCGGGGCGAGCAGCGAGGTGTGAGGGGATAGATGGGCGACGGTATCGGCCGCTACCGCGGCACGGAGAGCAGGCTGTCCTGGGAGAACCGGTTGCCGCAGTGGCTGCGCAGGCGCCCCCGCGAGGACGCCTTGGACGACTCCAGCCGCCTCACCCTGCTGCTGGCCACCGCCGCCGCCGGACTGCCCCTCGCGCCCGCCGCGTACCCGTCCGGCCCCAGCTGCTCCTGCGAGCGCATCGGCTGTCCCACCCCGGCCCGGCATCCCGTCTCCTTCGCCTGGCAGACCCAGTCCACGACCGACCAGGACCGGATCGGGCGCTGGGCGGGCGACGAGCCCGCGGCCAACTTCATCACCGCCACCGGAATGGTCCACGACGTCCTCGACGTGCCGCTGGAGGCGGGCCGCGACGCCCTGGAACGACTGCTCGCGGAAGGTATCGACGTCGGGCCGGTCGCCGTGTCCGGCACGGACCGGATTCTGTTCTTCACCGCCACCCGCGGTACTCCGGAGGACGAGGACGAGTGGTGGCCCTGCGAGCTGGACTGCCACCCCGAGACGATGGACGAGCACCCCGGGTTGCGCTGGCACAGCCGCGGCTCCTACGTCCTCGTACCGCCCGCACGGCTCCCGGACGACCTCACCGTCGACTGGGTGCGCGGCCCGGAGCATCCGTTGCCGGACCCGCTGACGCTGCTGGAGACCCTCGCCGACGCCTGTGCGAAGTACGCGGACGAGGCGGGGCAGCACGGCCTGGACCACCACTCGGTGGCGTGGCCCCTGTCGGGGCGAGGCCGCTGACGCCGCAGACGGTCCGGGCGCGCGGTCGTGCTCGCCCGCCCCGGTCACGGCCTAGGGTCTGTCCGGTGGATCTTGCTGGGCTCGCGACGCCCTGCGACTCCGTCTCCTGCTCCCCCTGGGCCCTGCGGGCCCGGGAGGTGCCCCCAG
>NZ_JBSGZO010000760.1:0-2635 GCF_053611045.1 Streptomyces sp. NPDC054841
CTGTCGGCGCGCGCTGTCCGGCGGGGGCACGGTGGTCGCCGCTGCCCGCGTCGCGCCCGGGGGACTTCCGGCAGCCCGCAGGGCTCCGCCCCGGCCGTTGCGCCTCAAGCGCCGTCGGGGCTCATCTTGAGCCCGTCGGGGGTATGAGCCCGTTGGGGGTCCAGGCGAAGCTCTGGCCGGACCTGAGGACACGGCCGGAGGCCGTACGGGGTTCTGGGGGAGCAACTCCCCGGTTACGGGAAGGGGCGGGGAGGGGAGTAGGGGAGAGGTCCGCCGGACCGCGCCCCGCGGGCGCTACCCCAACTCCGACGCGTACGGCGGCTCCGCGCCCGTGCGGGAGCACGTCAGCGCCGCCGCACGGGCCGCGAAGGTGAGGACCTCGCGCCAGCCGGGCTCGGTCAGGGCGAGCAGGGCCTCCGGGGAGAGCGCGTCGAGCCGTGCCAGGACGTGCAGCAGCGCCGCGTTCACCGTGTCGCCCGCGCCGATCGTGTCCGCGACGGTCACCGCCTCCGCCGGGACGGAAACCTCCAGGCCGTCCCGGGTGCGCACCGTGAGCCCCCGCTCCCCCCGCGTCAGCACCACCGCCGCGGGGCCCGCCGTGGGGCCCTCCCCGAGCCACCGCTGCGGGGAGTCGCCGAGCCATTTCGCGTCGTCCTCGGAGAGCTTCAGCAGCGACACCGACGGCAGCCAGCCCGCGAACCGCGCCCGGTACGCGTCAGGGTCCGGTATCAGCCCCGGCCGGATGTTCGGGTCGAGCAGGGTGAAGCGCCCGCGCCCCGCCTCACGCCGCAGCAGCGCCTCGTACGCGCTCGCTCCCGGCTCCAGCACCATCGAGCACGTTCCGAACGCCAACGCCCGGACCTCACGGGGCAGTTCGGGCGGCAGCTCGAAGAGCCGGTCCGCGCTGCCGGACGCGTAGAAGCCGTATCCCGCGGAGCCGTCCGCCCCGATCGCGGCGACCGCGAGCGTCGTCGGCTCCGGTCCGCGCTGCACCAGGGACGTGCCGACGCCCGCCGCACGCAGCCCGTCCAGCAGTGCCTCGCCGAAGTCGTCCGTCGAGACGCGTGAGCAGAAGGTGACGTTCGCGCCCAGGCGGCCCAGCGCCACGGCCGTGTTGTACGGGCCGCCGCCGAGCCGTGGAAGCAGCGCCGGCAACGGTGCGCCGTCGGCCTTCGCCCGCTGCGGGACCAGGTCGATCAGGGACTCACCGGCGACGACGATCACGGCTGAAAACGTAACCCATCGCTCCGGGGCGCGACAGTACGTCCAGGCCACGACCCGCCCGCAGGCGCCGCGATCTGCGCCGGTATCGTCGGGTCTGTCGCCAACCCCGCCCCCCACCTCTGACCAGTGGAGACTTCATGTCCGGCCATCCCGCCGCCCGCCGTACCGTGCTGAAAGGCGCCGCCCTCGCCGGGGCTGCCGGGCTGGGGGTCGCCGCCTGCTCCACCGAGTCCAAGGTGGGCCACGCCCAGGTCCCGACCCCGACCGCGCCGGTCGAGCTCGGCGCCGCGGACGCGGTTCCGGTCGGGGGTGCCAAGCTCTTCCGCGAGCAGCGACTCGTCGTGCACTGCCCGGCGAAGGGCCAGTACAAGGCGTTCAGCGCGCAGTGCACGCACGCCGGCTGTGTCCTGGACAAGGTGGAGGGCACGGAGGGGAACTGCCCCTGCCACGGCAGCCGCTTCGACTGCACCACCGGCGAGGCCGTCCAGGGCCCGGCGACCGTGCCGCTCCCGGAGGTCCCCGTCACGGTGCGCGACGGGAAGCTCGTCGCCGGTCCGTCCGCGTAGGCCCTGCAGCCAAGGACCTCGGCCCCAGGCCCAGGCCCTGACCTGACCTGACCTGACCTGGCCCTGACCTGACCCGGGCCTCGGCTCAGTCCCAGTCCCAGGCGATCCCCAGGATCCCGGGCCGCACCCCGTGCTCGACCAGATGGACCGTACGGTGCCGGGCGCTCAGCGTCAGGTCCGTACGGCCCGTCCGCGGCGCCCCCGTGGAGGCCTGTGCGAAGCGCCGGCACCGCACCGGCAGTGCCGCCTCGTCGAACCGCACCTGCAGCACGTACTGCGCGCCCGTGAAGCTGAAACCCCGCATGTACTCACCGCTCGGCCCCGCGGTCCCGTCCTCGAAGCCGTAGCCGAAGAAGTACGTCTCGCCCGCCCGCAGCCGCGTGTCGAAGAGCAGCTCCGCCACCAGCACCCCGGTCTCCCGGTCGCCCCGCACGCGCCCGGTGCGGCAGTTCTCCGTCGCCCGCACCACCACCCGTGCGGGGTCGCACCCGGGATCGCCCCGGTGTATCGCCAGATAGCGGTCCATCCCGTCGCGGTGGGCCCGTACGACATGCTGCGAGTCGCGCCCCAGCAGCTCGCGCCCCGCCCCGATCCGTACCCGCTCGTGGTGCCCCACGGTGTGCAGTCCGCCGTCCGCCGGCTGCTCCAGCCCGGCCAGCAGCCGCTCCACCACGCCGGACGCCTCGACCAGCGAACGGTACGACCGTGCGGCGGGGCGGCCCGGGCCGGTCCGCCCGCCGCCCACGGGGGGCCGCCGCCGCAGGGCGTTCCCCCGCAGCGGGAGCCCCACCTCCACTGCCCCGACCGCCCGGAGCGACACGGGGCGCGGCGGGCGGCGCGCGCCC
>NZ_JBSGZO010000761.1:0-2628 GCF_053611045.1 Streptomyces sp. NPDC054841
GCGCCGCAGCGCACCCCGGGGGCCGTCCCCGACGGGAAGGACCGGTTACTTGTCCTTGCCGCCCTTGTCCTTGTCGCCACCAGGGCCCATGGACTCGTAGATCTCCTTGCACATCGGGCAGACCGGGTACTTCTTGGGGTCGCGCCCCGGAACCCAGACCTTGCCGCACAGTGCCACCACGGGAGTGCCGTCGAGGGCGCTCGCCATGATCTTGTCCTTCTGGACGTAATGGGCGAAGCGCTCGTGGTCGCCGTCGCCGTGCGACACCTGCGGTGTCGGCTCTACGAGGGTGCCCGTACCTGTCCCGCGCTCGGGCTCAAGAGTGCTCATAGGTGCCAAGGGTACTGAAGCGTGGCGGGATCAGTTCAGCGAAGGGTCGTCCGGATAGGTCGCGACCATCGCGAGCTCATTGCGCTGCCGCCGCAGCACCGACCGCCACAGCGATTCGGGCCGCGGCGAGGACACGTCACCGGGCTCGGACTCGACGACGTACCAGGCGCCCTCGGTCAGCTCGTCCTCCAGTTGGCCGGGGCCCCAGCCCGCGTACCCGGCGAAGATCCGCAGCGAGCCGAGCGCCGCGGCGAGCAGCTCCGGCGGGGCCTCCAGGTCGACGAGCCCGATCGCCCCGTACACCCGCCGCCAGCCCAGCGGTCCCTCGTCGCCGGGGATGACGGCGAGGCCGAGCGCCGAGTCGAGCGATACGGGGCCGCCCTGGAAGACCACGCCGGGCTCACCGGCGAGCCCGGCCCAGGGCTCCAGGATGTCGCCGACGCCGACCGGCGTCGGCCGGTTCAGGACCACGCCGAGCGAGCCCTCCTCGTCATGGTCGAGCAGGAGCACCACCGCGCGGTCGAAGTTCGGGTCCGCGAGGGCCGGAGTGGCGACGAGCAGCCGCCCTGTGAGGGAGGACACCTCGGTCATGCGACACATGATCCCGCATCTTCGCCCTCCGCGGGGAGCGGGCGGCGGAGTGTGAGCCGACGCAGCTCAGGGCGCACCGCGGCAGCGGGAGCGCGCGGCGGGGCCGGACGAGCGGATGGTGACCGTCCGCATGTGCACCCGAACGGAGCGTATTGTGCCGAATTCATTTCGCATGAGGGTCCACCCTTGGCCTTACGGGAGTGGGGTAGTCGCCCCTTACGCTTAGCCCCTGGCCCCTGCCCGACCTCCCCCTCGCTCCGCTGGGGGGACCCCCTCCGGAACGCGAGATACATGACCGGCACAGACGATGTACTGCTTGTCCACGGCGGAACCCCGCTCGAGGGCGAGATCCGCGTCCGAGGCGCCAAGAACCTGGTGCCCAAGGCTATGGTCGCCGCGCTGCTCGGCAGCGAGCCGAGCCGGCTGCGCAACGTTCCCGACATCCGCGATGTGCGGGTGGTGCGCGGGCTGCTGCAGCTGCACGGGGTGACGGTGCGCCCCGGTGACGAGCCCGGTGAGCTGGTGCTCGACCCGACGCACGTCGAGAGCGCCAATGTCGCCGACATCGATGCCCATGCGGGTTCCTCGCGGATCCCGATCCTGTTCTGCGGCCCGCTGCTGCACCGGCTCGGCCACGCCTTCATCCCCGGTCTCGGCGGCTGTGACATCGGCGGCCGGCCGATCGACTTCCACTTCGACGTGCTGCGACAGTTCGGCGCGAAGATCGAGAAGCGGGCGGACGGACAGTACCTGGAGGCTCCGCAGAGGCTTCGCGGTTGCAAGATCCGGCTGCCGTATCCGTCGGTCGGCTCGACGGAGCAGGTGCTGCTGACGGCGGTGCTGGCGGAGGGCGTCACCGAGCTGTCGAACGCGGCGGTGGAGCCGGAGATCGAGGACCTCATCTGCGTACTGCAGAAAATGGGCGCGATCATTTCGATGGACACCGACCGGACGATCCGGATCACCGGTGTCGACCGGCTCGGCGGCTACACCCACCGGGCGCTCCCGGACCGTCTCGAGGCCGCGTCCTGGGCCTCGGCGGCGCTCGCGACCGAGGGCAACATCTATGTGCGCGGCGCGCAGCAGCGCTCGATGATGACGTTCCTCAACACGTACCGGAAGGTCGGCGGCGCCTTCGAGATCGACGACGAGGGCATCCGCTTCTGGCACCCGGGCGGCTCGCTCAACGCGATCCACCTGGAGACGGACGTGCACCCCGGCTTCCAGACCGACTGGCAGCAGCCGCTGGTGGTGGCCCTGACCCAGGCCGCGGGCCTCTCCATCGTGCACGAGACGGTGTACGAGTCCCGGCTGGGCTTCACTTCCGCGCTCAACCAGATGGGCGCGCACATCCAGCTGTACCGCGAGTGCCTGGGCGGCTCGGACTGCCGCTTCGGCCAGCGCAACTTCCTGCACTCGGCGGTCGTCTCCGGCCCGACGAAGCTCCAGGGCGCGGATCTGGTGATCCCGGACCTGCGCGGCGGCTTCTCCTACCTGATCGCCGCGCTGGCGGCGCAGGGGACCTCACGGGTCCACGGCATCGACCTGATCAACCGGGGCTACGAGAACTTCATGGAGAAGCTCGTCGAACTGGGCGCGAAGGTGGAGCTCCCGCGCGGCTCCGTCGTCTGAGCCCGGCTCCGTCTCCCCGGGGCGAGCCCCGGCCTTCTTCACCCGGCAAGCGCCGGACGGCCCGATTGTCCGGGC
>NZ_JBSGZO010000762.1:0-2586 GCF_053611045.1 Streptomyces sp. NPDC054841
CACCAGCAGTGGGTTGCATACGTTCTGTGATCGCGCACCGGGCTCCAACCAGCCCACTCCCACTGTTCTCTCTGTCCCAGCGGGTCTCAGGAGCAGCGCCGTGGACCCGGTGATCGTCGTCGGCGCGGGCCCCGTGGGACTCGCACTGTCGCTCGCCCTGGCCTCGCAGGGCGTTCCGTCCGTCGTCCTCGACGAGGGCGCGGGCAAGGACGAGCCGCGCCCGGCTCGTACGGTCGTGCTGCGCGCCGACACCGCGGCGCTGATGGAGCGGCTCGGCTGCGCCACGATCCGTGACGAAGGCACCCGCTGGGTCGGCTGGCGGTCCCTGCGACGCAAGCAGGAAATGCGCGCGCTGGAACTCGGCGGAGACGACTTCCCGACGCCGCTGCACATTCCGCAGCACGCCCTGATGCGAGGGCTGCGGGACGCCGTCGCGGCGGCCGGCCTGGTGCAGGTCGCCACGCACAGCCGGCTCGACGCGCTGGAGCAGGACGGCAGCGGTGTCACCGCGCACACCCGCGGGCCCGAGGCAACATGGTGGCGCGGGAGTTATCTGGTCGGCTGCGACGGGGCCCGGTCCACGGTCAGGAAGCTGCTCGGCATCCGCTTCCCCGGCCGTACCGCCGTGGAGCGCCATGCCGTCGCCGCGCTGCGCACCGAGCTGCCCTGGCCGGACGAGGCGGTGCTGCACCGGATGCCGCCGTGGCGCGCCGGCGGCGAGGAGGTGACGGCCAGGCCGCTGCCCGACGGCGCCTGGCGGCTGGACTGGCTGCTGCCGGCCCGTGGCGAACTGGTCACGCCCGACGCGCTGGTGTCCCGGGTGCGCGACACTCTGTCCGGCTGGTGCGACGGGACACCGCAGTACGACCTCATCGACACCAGCGTCTACACGCTGCACCACCGGCTGGCCCGTCGCTGGCGGGTGGACCGGGCCTTCCTCGCCGGGGACGCCGCCCATCTCCTCGGCGCCGTCGGCACCCAGGCGCTCGACGAGGGGGTGCGCGACGCCGAGAACCTCGCCTGGAAACTGGCCCAGGCCTGGCACCACGGCGCGTCGGACACGCTCCTCGACAGCTATCAGGCGGAGCGGCGCACCGCCGTCGCCGCACGTCTGCGCGCCGCCGACCAGTCCCTGCCGATACTGCGTTCCGGCGGGGGCCTGCGGACCTATCTGCCGGGTGCGGCGCGCGGGCACGACACGCTGCTGACCGACGGGCATCTGGGGCTTGGGCCGCTGGGCGCGCCCCCTTCGTACCCGAACTCCCCCCTCGCACCTCAACGCACCGAGGCGCACACCACCGTAGGTACTCCGATCGGCGCACCGGTCACCGACGTACTCGTCATGGCGCCGGACGGCACGACCGAACGGCTCCGGGACCGGCTGGGACAGGGCCGGCTGCTGGTCGTCCTGGTCGCGCCCGGCACGGGCGTGTGGGACCGGCGGCACTGGATGACCGCGGGTGTGATGCCACGGCTGGCCGCCGCCGTCTCGGCGCTGCCGGTACCGGCGGAGCTCCTGGTCACGGAGGGCTACCCGGGGGCCTCGGCGCATACGGTGCTGCTGGTGCGGCCGGACGGACATCTGGTCACGTCCTTCGGCGGGGTGCGTCCGTCGGAGCTGTACGCCGCCGCGGACGCGGTACGCGGGGGCGCGCCCGCCGCCGCGCACTCGGACCGCACCACCTCCGGCCACACTGCTGACCGCCCCTCCGACCGCACCGCGGACATCAATTGACCGACGCAGGCGCGCATGGTCTACTCCGAAACGTGACCGACACCGATGTGCGCCTGTGGCGGAGGGTCCATATGGACCTGCTCCGCTATGCGGGCTGCGTGTGTCGTCCGTCCTGCTGATTCGCCTTCTTTCCCGTTTCGCGCGGCCGCGTTCGTTCCTTCGTGTGCCTGGCTGCGCGCATCTCAGCGAACTTCCAGGACGGTTGCGTTGTCTCAACTTCCCCCACCCGCCGCCGCTTCCGCTTCCGCAGGTACGGAAGCGTCCGCGCCCACCAGTGCCGAGCTTTTCGACTTCGTCCGGCGCGCTGCTGCCGACACCCGGCTGATCGCCTCGCTTCCGCTCGATCCGGAGGGCCGCACCTGGGTGCGGCTCAAGGGACCGGGCGGCAGCGAGGCCTGGCTGATCGGCTGGCCGCCGGGCACCGGCACCGGCTGGCACGACCACGCCGAGTCGGTCGGCGCCTTCGCCACGGCGTCAGGCGAGCTGAAGGAGAACTCGCTCGCGGTGCGGCTCCCCGCGAGCGGGTGGAAGACCCTGGAGCTGGCCGAAGGGCTGGACCGCGGGCGGCGACTGGGCCCGGGACAGGGGCGGGCCTTCGGCCGCCACCATGTGCACGAGGTGCTCAACGAATCCACCGCCGGCCACGCGGTCTCGGTCCACGCGTACTATCCGCCGCTGCCGCTGATCCGGCGCTTCAGCAGGACCGGCGCGGTGCTCCGTCTTGAGCAGGTCGAACGTCCGGAGGACTGGCAGTGATTGAATCCTCCCCTCCCTGAAGGGAGGGGATTCCTGGCTCACGTCGGCTGCGGACCGGCGGTCCAGCAGCTCTTACACGATCAGCACCAGCCGGG
>NZ_JBSGZO010000763.1:0-2581 GCF_053611045.1 Streptomyces sp. NPDC054841
GCCTCCGCCTCCACGCGCGCGATCCCCGCCGCCGCGCCTGCCTCCGCCTCCACGCGCGATCCCCCGCCGCCGGCGTCGGATGCCCGTCGGAAAGCACCGCGAGGAGCGGTCCTCCGGCCCTCCCCACCGAGTGGACCGCCCACCGCCCGGTGTCCCGCTCCGGCAGCAGGCCGTTCTCCAGCGCCCGGTACCCGCCGGCCGCCGACACCCCCCGGTCCTGTCCCGGCACGACCCGGCCACGTACGACCGCCCGGCGACCGCCCGGTGCCGTGGACCGCGCTCCGACCGGTCTCCGGTTCGAGCACGGCGACCGGGACACAGGCACTCGTACCGGGGAGGTTAGGCTCGTCGCGTGGCGCTCAAGAACATTCCCGACTCCGGTTTCTCCGACGACGACGGCACCGCCGACCCGGCCCTGGCAGCGGCCCTCGCCGCCTGGGCCGAGGACAGGACCGCCGAGCAGCCGGTACTCGAAGCGCTCAGGAGCGCCCGGCTTCTCGTCCCTGTCGTCGCCGTGCTCGGTGAGGTCGAGGAGGACGAGAACGGGATGCGCCGCGAGAAGACGAGCGACATGGCCGTTCCCACGCTGACCGCCGGGGACCGGCGGGCTCTACCGGCCTTCACGTCGATCGCGTCGCTGGCCCTGTGGGACCCGCAGGCCCGGCCCGTCGCCGTACCGCTGCACCAGGCGCTCCGGGCCGCCGCCCATGAGAAGGCGGACACCCTGGTCCTGGACCTGGCGGGCCCGGTGCCGTACCAGCTGACCGGCCGGGCGCTGCTCGCGCTCGCCGAAGGCCGCACGAGCACCGACCCGCTGGCCGACCCGGCCGTCACGGACGCGGTTCGGGCCGCGCTCGCCGCCGAGCCCGCAGTGCTCCGCGCCCACCTCGGCCGCGGCACCGCCGACGGCACCCTCGCCCTGGTCCTCGCCCCGGACGCGGTCCCCGGCGAGGCGGCCCAGCGCGTCGCCCGCGCGCTCGCGGCGGACGAGACGCTGAGGGCCCGCCTGGTGAGGGGACTCGACCTGGCGCTGCTGCCGGCCGGGGCCGCGCCTCCCGGTGAGCCCCTGTACGTACGGCCGTAGGGGCCACCGCATATCGTGTGCTCCATGAGTGACGCGACCCCCACCCCTGACACCCCCGGCGATGTGTCTCCCGACTTCGACGCCATGACCCGCGACATCGCGGAGGTCCCCGCCGTCGAGGTGATCGTCACGGTCGCGGTGAACCTGATGAGCGCCGCCGCGGTGAAGCTCGGTCTCACCGAGGACGGCGAGAAGCACAAGGACCTGGACGAGGCCCGCAAGCTGGTGCACGCGCTGGCCGGGCTGCTCGACGCGGGCGCCACGGAGATCAGCTCCTTTCATGCGGCGCCGCTGCGCGACGGGCTGAAGTCGCTGCAGCTGGCGTTCCGCGAGGCGTCGATCGTGCCCGACGAGCCGGGCCAGGGCCCGGGCGAGAAGTACACGGGCCCGGTCTTCGGCTGAGCCCCGGGCCTGCTGCGGCCCACCGCGCTCCGGCCGCGGGCCGCAGCGCGGCGAACCGCGAGGCCCGCGAAGCCCGCGGGCCCGTGCCACCGGTACCGCCTCGGTTAGCCCCTTCCGCCCGGAGCTGCTAACCTTGTGTAACGACCGGTCGGACACGCATGTGCCCGACCCACAAGTGGAGGCTCCGATCTCCCACCTGGCCGCTCTCAGGGCGGCGGGTCACCGGTCAGACGGCGCCCATCGTTCCGTACGGACGATGGAGCCGTCCGAACAGCGCCCCGCGGCTGACCGCGGCGGTGTTCCGGTATTCCGCGGAGCCCCGCCTGTGTCCCGTCCGGGGCATTTTTCATGAACCGGCGCGGTTGGTCCAAGGAAACAGACGTTGCGTGGCTGTCCGCCAGACGGCCGCGTGGTGCTACCGAGGAGGATCCATCAGCACCGAGCCCCGCATCAACGACCGGATTCGCGTTCCCGAGGTGCGACTTGTCGGTCCCAGCGGCGAGCAGGTCGGGATTGTTCCGCTTGCCAAGGCCCTGGAGCTCGCGCAGGAGTACGACCTGGACTTGGTCGAGGTCGCGGCTTCGGCCCGGCCGCCGGTCTGCAAGCTCATGGACTACGGCAAGTTCAAGTACGAGTCGGCCATGAAGGCCCGTGAGGCGCGCAAGAACCAGGCGCACACGGTCATCAAGGAAATGAAGCTCCGGCCGAAGATCGACCCGCACGACTATGACACCAAGAAGGGTCACGTCGTCCGGTTCCTCAAGCAGGGCGACAAGGTCAAGATCACGATCATGTTCCGTGGTCGCGAGCAGTCCCGGCCGGAGCTCGGCTACCGGCTGCTGCAGCGGCTCGCGGAGGACGTCCAGGACCTCGGTTTCGTCGAGTCGAACCCGAAGCAGGACGGCCGCAACATGATCATGGTTCTCGGTCCGCACAAGAAGAAGACCGAGGCGATGGCCGAGGCCCGTGAGGCGCAGGCCGCCCGCAAGGCGGAGCGCCAGGGTCAGTCCGCCCAGGCGGCGGACTCCGCCGAGGAGCCCGCCGAGGCCGAGGCCTGATTCCAGGACAACCGTCCCGGACATCAACCTATACATC
>NZ_JBSGZO010000764.1:0-2562 GCF_053611045.1 Streptomyces sp. NPDC054841
GGTCGCGGGTCTGCACGGTCATCGCGGTGCGGGTGCGGATCCGGGCGCGGGCGATCTCCCGCTTGGACAGGATGCCCAGCAGGATCATCAGCTCCTCCTGCCCGACACGCCCCGGATACGGAAGGCGTCACCCCAACGAGCGACCACCCGCTTCGCACACCCCGAGAACCAGATCGCTTGAGACCACAGGCATGTCCTCTCGTCTGGGGACAGAACGAGGAAACGTTCGCGGCCCCTCAGTCGATACAGAACTCGTTGCCCTCGATGTCCAGCATCGGGATGCACGAATCATTGCCGTCATACAGCGTTCGCACGTGTACCGCGCCGAGCGGGACCAACCGTTCGCATTCGGCCTCAAGTGCGGCGAGGCGCTCTTCACCCACGAGTCCGGTGCCGACCCGCACATCAAGATGCACCCGGTTCTTGGCGGCCTTCCCTTCGGGGACGCGCTGGAAGTACAGTCGCGGGCCCACACCTGAGGGATCCATGCAGGCGAACCAAGAATCCCGCTGCTCAGGTGGCTGCGAGCCCTTGAAATCGTCCCAAGTGGCAAACCCCTGCGGTGGCGGCGGTACGACGTACCCCAACACCTCGCACCAGAAACGAGCGAGGCGCTCGGGTTCTGCGCAGTCGAAGGTGACCTGGAACTTCTTGATCGACGTCATCGGTCCACCATATTGGCGCGTGCTGTTCACCGAGATCCCGGGGTTTCACCGCCGTGCGGGTCGAGATCTCGCGTGAGATGAGTAGCGCCGACGGACCAGATCGCCTGAGACGGCGAGCGAATCGGACCAGATCACCTGAGGCACGGACCAATTCGCATGAGACGGGACAGGAACGCGGATGGCTTCCAACTTCGCACCACCCGTGTCCGGTGTCATCGAAGTCAGTCGGTCGCGGCGCCTTGACCTGCAGCGATTAAGTTCGATGACACGACGTCCGAGCGTCGCGCGATGGGTTGAACTGTTACGAACCGCTACGGACGCGATTCCGATGCGGACGGCCTCCCTGTTGTGGCGGCGCCACCGACGCTCCGCGGCAACCCTGAGATTTGTCACGCTGAGCTGAGTGCTGTGGGGTCACAGGCTGTGGGCGATGGGGTGCAGCGGTTCGTACAGCGGGAGTTCGGCGCCGCTGGGGAGCCGGATCGCAGTCAGTTTGCCCCAGCGCTGTTCGCTGACCGGGCGGGTGATCTCGACGCCCTGCGCGCGGAACTCGCCGAGCTGGGAATCAAGGTCATCGCACATCAGGAAGAACTCGTGCTGGGGTGGGCCGTCGGTCGGGTGCACGGCCACCTCGGCCGGGGGCAGCTTGAAGATGAGCCAGCCGCCGCCCGCGTCGACGCCGCGAAAGCCGAGGACGTCACGGATGAAGGCACGGTCCGCCTCGGCGTTCTGGCTGTAGAGGATGACATGTGCACCGCTGATCATGGCTGGCTCCTGCCCGTCGTCGTGCTGGCGGTCGTGTCCCCGGCATGCTTGCACGTTCAGGTACAAGAAGACCTTCGACTGCATTCGATGACACGAGACTGAGTTGCATGACAACGGACAGCTGCACATCTGCTGTCGGAACTCGTGAACAGAACCAACCGCGCCTTCCCCGAGACGGCGGCCGTGCCGCAGGATGCTCCGGCCCCGAGCTAGGGAAGGGGGCAGGTGAGGCCGAGGACGCGTTTGGTCGGCCGCCCGGTGACGTGGGTGTCGGTGACGACAGCTTCGGTGAGCCAGTCCGCTGCGGTCAGCTGGTCCACCAGGTGCTGCAGCTCGCCGGGGACAACGGGGCAACAGGAGGCGAGAGAGGCCAGGGCGATGCCCTGGCCGCCGGGGCCGAGCCGCCCGTCGGTGCTGGTCTGGGTGGCCAGCGTCAGGGCGAGCAGCCGGGTGTCCGGGGTGGCTTTGGCCTTGCGGAGCTTCTTGTCCGAGACGACCTTCTGGGCCCATCCGCTGAGCTTGGGGCGCATCTTCTTGCCGAACGTGAACGGGCCCGAGCCGTCGCCGTGGGGGGCCAGGGATGGGACGGTGACCTGGATGGGGTTCTCCGGCCGGGAGGTGAGCAGGTCGCCGCCGGTGCCGGGGAGACTCAGCCAGCCGCCGTCAGTCAGCTGCTCGACCAGGTGCTCCGGGTCGGTCAGGCCGAGCGCGGTGAGGTCCTGCCCGACGAGATTCCCGGTGCCGGTGTACGCGGTGCGCAGGGTCAGCATGACCACGATCAGTCGGGAGATACGCCGCAACCGCACCCCGGGCACCCGCGGCCAGTGGCACTACCGCCCCCACGCCGCCCAGGTCCGTGCCGAGGCCCGCCGGCCACGGCCCAAGCCGGGCAGGGTAGGCCAGAACCCGGAGCTACGGGACTACATCCAGGAGCACCTGGGCAGGTGCTGGAGTCCCGAGCAGATAGTCCAGCACCTCCGCCGGGACTTCCCCGACCGCCCGGAGATGCATGTGGTCCACGAGACGATCTACCAGGCTCGTGGCCCGGTCGGCCGACCGCGAGGAAGGCTCAACTCCCCAGCGGGAACAGGATGGCCCAAGAAGCCAATGCCGGAAGCCGAAAGGAATCGGG
>NZ_JBSGZO010000765.1:0-2534 GCF_053611045.1 Streptomyces sp. NPDC054841
CGTCAGCGGCGCAGCCCGGCACGCTGCTGTTCGGGCGCGAAGGGCACCCCGGTCTTGAGTGCGCGCAGGCTGACGGCTGCCGACTCACCCAGGAAGCTGATGCCGATCGCCAGGTGGATCGGGCGGGCCTCCGCATGCATGCCCATCTTCTGCGCCAGGACGCTGAAGCCGGCCATGATCACGAGGGCGCCGACGACATAGAGGAACGTCTTGCCTGTGTAGCGCTGCCACAGGACGCCCCCCTTCTCGAAAACCGTCACCGCGGAGCCGCGCACGGCGCCCACCGCGAACCCGAGGACGCAACTGCCGGTGGCCCAGCCGATGTCGGTGCCGGTCAGCCCATCGGTCTTGGCCACGGTCCAGACGCCGATGGCCGTGAGGATGATGGGTGCGCCCCACAGGTCCCGGGCGTTGAGCGGTTCGCCGATCAGTCTCTTGATGACGATGGCGATCAAGAGGACGACGACGACCGCCGCGATGACCCAGCCGTTCATGTGAGACAACCTCTCTTTTGTAGCACAGTCATGCTATAAAAGATTTTAGCTCGGTCGTGCTATAACGGCAACATGCCGAAGATTGTCGACCGGCAGGAGCGCCGGCGAGCCGTTGCCGAAGCGGTCCTCGCCGTGGTGAGCCGCCGTGGCCTGGAAGAAGCCTCGTTGCGCAACGTCGCCGAGGAGGCGGGTTACGCCATCGGCTCGATCCGCCACTACTTCAGCGACCACGACGAAATGATGATCTTCGCGATGCAGGAGCTGAGCCGGCGCATCGAGTCCCGTGTCCGGGCGCACATCGAGCAGCTCGATGTGGCCCAGGGCGGGAGGGAGAGGCGTGCCGTCCGCCGCGTGCGCACCGAGGAACTGCTGGCCGAGTTCCTGCCGCTGGATGATGTGCGGCGCGAGGAAGCCGTGCTGTGGCAGGCGTTCGCCACGGCCGCCCGGACCCACCGCGAACTGCGGTCGTGTGCCCAGGAGCTCCAGACAGCGCTCTTCGTCCTGGTGCGCCGGGTGCTCCAGGAGGCCAAGAACTCGGGTGGGCTGCCGCACGACATGGACGTCGAGGTGGAGAGTGTGCGGCTGTGCGCCCTGCTGGACGGTCTCACGCTCCAGGCGTTGCTGTTTCCCCAGTGGCTGTCGCCGGCGATGCTGCGCAAAGTCCTCCACCGGCACCTGGAGACCCTGCGCCTCGGCTGAGATCCAACGGCGCGGCAGTCCGCATGCCGCCGCATCCCGGTTCCGGCCTGCCGTGGCGCGGATGCCCTTGCCGTCGGTCCCGTCCGGGGCGGAGCTGCGCCTTCCGCATCTGCGCCTGCCGCTCTGTGACAGATGGGTTGTGTGTGTCCCATGTGATTGGCGGTAACCCCTAAGCCCGGAGAATTAGGGGTACCCCCAGCCTTTGTCTCCCTGCTTACTATGCACCTGGCCCACATCCTGAGCAGCGCTGTCAGAGCTTCACCGGCGTGCCCCGGAAGCGAAAGAGAAGTAGTAGCGAAGTGATGCAACACCCCCCCACAAGCCCCTGGTTCGTCCGATTCCATCCGGCTGAACGGAGCGAGGTACGGCTGGTCTGCTTCCCGCACGCGGGAGGTGCGGCCTCGTACTACTTCCCGGTCTCCCGCGAACTGACGTCCAGGACAGACGTGTTGGCCGTGCAGTACCCGGGACGCCAGGACCGCCACTCCGAGCCGCACATCGAGGACCTCCACACACTGGCCGACCTGATCGCCGCGGAACTGGGGCCGTGGCTCGACCGGCCGACGGCGTTCTTCGGCCACAGCATGGGTGCCGTACTGGCCTTCGAGGTGGCGCGAAGACTCGAGCGTGACAACGATTTCCAGGCCCTGCGCGTCTTCGTCTCGGGCCGCCGCGCGCCCTCCACCCACCGGGAGGAGAGCGTCCACCGCCGCGACGACGACGGCGTCATCGCGGAGATGCGGGCACTCAGCGGCACGAACGAGGCGGTCTTCGCCAACGAGGAACTGCTGCGCATGACACTGCCGACCATCCGCAGCGACTACAAGGCGGTCGAGCTGTACCGCCCGGAGCCGGGCTCCGCCCTGAGGGCGCCGCTGACCGTGCTGACCGGCGACGCCGATCCGAGGACGACAGCGGAGGAGGCCGCGGCCTGGCAGGCGCACACGACCAGCACCTGCGAGGTGCGCACCTACACCGGTGGACACTTCTTCCTCACTGACCATGCGGGAGAGATCGTCCGCTCCATCGCCGACGCCCTCCATCCCGCCGGGGCGGGGGAGCACGGCTGACCTCGCCGGTGCCGTTCCGGCGTCGGCGGTCTGCGCTTCGGCGCGGTCCCGTCGACGCCCCTGGGCTTCGGCCCACCAGATTCATTGTTGTCGCAGGCGGGGCTGCCGAGGTGGCCCCGCGTGACGGGGGAAACAACTTGTCGGTGCACTTGCTTGAACGGGAGAACGAACTGTCCGCCCTGGCGGAGCTGCGGAACTCCGCAGCCCGCGGCAGCGGCTGGGTGGCCCTGCTGACGGGGGCAGCGGCCGTCGGAAAGACGGCGCTGCTGAC
>NZ_JBSGZO010000766.1:0-2524 GCF_053611045.1 Streptomyces sp. NPDC054841
CCAGTGCGGCCCGCTCCTCATCCGACAACGTCAACTCGGCCTTCGGCCGCCCCGTCCGCGCCATAGACCAAGCCTACACATCTGAACAGAACTCCCGACTCAGGACACTAGGGGCTGTGCGGCGGATCAGGCTTGCCCGGCGAGTCCACCGGGCAGACCCTCAAGGCCCCGCGCCCGCTTCGGCAAGCGTTCGCATGTCTTCCACGGCACCATGACCGTTGCTGCCGTACGTCTCTGGCTCCGCTCACGACTCGCCGGACGGTCTCTGGGCCACAATGCCCTTATGACTGATCATCAGGCCCGCACTCCCGACCGTCCGCTGCTGCGCCGCCCCGAGGACGGTGAACTCATAGACGTCGCCGGTGTCGCGCACTTCTTCCGGCTCACCAGCGAGCACACGGGCGGCCGCTTCGCCTTCGAGGAGTTCAGCCTCGCCCCCGGCACCATTGGTGCCAGGCCACACGTGCACGACGGACACGACGAGTACTTCTACGTTCTTGAGGGCGAGTTGACGCTCCACACCGGTGACGGTGAGGTGACGGCCGGACCCGGACATCTGCTCGCCGCCACCCGCGGCACCCCGCACGGCTTCCGCAACGCGGGCCCGGTCCCCGCACGCGCCCTGTGCCTCTACACCCCCGCCGGCTACGAAAACTACTTCCGCGACGTCCACGCCGCCGTGAGCGCCGGGGCCGAGGTGACCGACGAGCTGCTGGCCGAATTCCGCAGCCGTCACCGGACCAGCTCCCACCCGGTTTCCCCGGACAAGCCCTCCGGCCTGGCTCACGGGACAACCGGCTGTGGACCAGGGTGACAAGAACCCGGCCTGCCTCTTCACGTTCCGAGGGCGCCCGCACCCGGCCGTCGCGCCATGTAGACGTCGATCGGGTCCTGAACCTCCACGGTGAACCCGTGGCGCTCGTACAACCGCCGGGCGGCGCTGCCCTGCAGGACATTCAGGCGGACGAGCACGCCGTCGGTATCGATCCGCTCCAGCAGCGTCCGTAGCACAGCCGATCCGAGCCCCCGGCCCTGCAGGCCCGGTACGAGATAGAAATGTTCCAGCCACCGTCCGCCCTCGGCCGGGCGCACCGTGACGCAGCCGGCGAAGGCGCCATCGGCCACGATGACCGACGTGTGCTGCGGGGAGAAGGAATCCCGCAGCCGCTGCCGGACCCGATGCTCGTCGAACCGCCCCAACCGCTCCAGGTCCGGGCGCATCACCATGGCCCGCAGCTCCGCGATCGCCTCGACATCCCCCGGCGCTGCGGAACGCAGCGCCCATTCCATGGGAGGGCCCGCCCCGCTCTCCGCCGCCGGCCGACCCGCCCGTATCCCGTCCGCCCTCGCATTCGTGTTCATGGCTGGAGTATCTCAATGGCCCGCTGCCACCACAGACGCAGCAAGATCATTCATCAACCAGGCACACAACGGCCCAATCGCGCACCACCGTTGTCAGGATCCCGCACGGCTCACGCAGACACTGGCGGCCTTTCTCGGCTGAGCCCGTCGAGCAGCAGCTTCGCGGCCACCGTCGCCCCGTCGGTGCGGATCGTGCCGGCCACGGCTCTCGCTCGCGCGCGGGTCTCGGGGGTCAGGGCCGTCCTGAGCGCCTCTGACAGGGACTCGGTGGTCGGGGTCGGACCGTCGTGTGCCGTGCCGATGCCCAGGTCGGCCACCCGGCCGGCCCAGTACGGCTGGTCCACGATCTGGGGTACCACCACCTGAGGCGCGCCGGCCCGGGCTGCTGTCGTCGTGGTGCCCGCGCCGCCGTGATGCACGACGGCGGCCACCCGGCCGAACAGAGCCTGCTGGTTGACCTCGCCGACGACAAAGCAGTCGTCCTGGTCGTCGATCAGAGCCAGGTCGGCCCAGCCGCGGGAGACGAGTATGCGGCGGCCCTGCGCGCGGACCGCATCGATGGCCACCCGGGCGACGTCCGTCGAGGCGCGCATGGGCATGCTGCCGAAGCCCACGTAAACCGGCGGTGCGCCGGCGTCCAGGAACGCCGTCAACTCGGCCGGCAGCGGGCGCTCGTCGGGCAGGATCCACGCCCCGGTCTGCACCACGTCGAGATCCGTCAACTCCCGCCACGGCCCCAGGGTCGGGTCCGCCGCGAGCCACGGCTGGTCGGTGAAGACGTGGTCACGGACGTTGTCCACCGGTGGCAGGCCGATCGACGCCCGGTGGCTGTTGAGCGCCTCGCCGTACAGCGCGTTCACCCTCTGGGCGTCCTGCTCCCACAGCACCCGTTTGTCGGTCTCGCCCTGCGGGGACTGCTTGCCCGGCCGCGCCCCCGGAGGGAAGTGCCGCGACGGCAGTCCAAAGATGTGGAAGCACGCGTACACGTAGCGGATGCCCAGTTTCTCGGCAACGTCCCGCGCGCCGGCCGGCATCAGGCCGGTTGCCAGCAGCGCGTCACATCCCTCGGCCGCCGCGGTGAGCCTGTCGAACCGCGCGGCGACCAGCTCGGGGGCGAGCCGGAACGCGTCTTCCGCCGTCGGTGGCTTCGTGCCGGCGACCA
>NZ_JBSGZO010000767.1:0-2519 GCF_053611045.1 Streptomyces sp. NPDC054841
GGGTCAGCGCCGAGGTCGTCACCGACTGCACGACGGTGTCCGTGCGGGGCTCGCCCCGGGGGATGAGCCGGATCTGCCGGGTGAGAACGGCGCCCTGTTCGGTGACGAGCGTGGGTACGCCGAGCGGGTTCGGGAAGCTGCCGTAGTCCAGGGCCTTGGAGATCCGGGTGGCCTCGGCGGCCGAGGTGCCGGCGTGGACGAGCCCGCCGGAGGCCATGCGGGCGGACCGCCGGTAGAACCGCCGCTCGCGGTCACCGGTGTCGACGGGATCGGGCAGGGTGCCCGCCACGACGTGCGGGACGAGGTCGTTGAACAGCTCGATGCCGACCTCTGCGGTCTCGTACGTGAGCGAGAGCGCGGTGGAGTGGTCGCGGACCGGGAACCAGCGCTCGAGCAGGACGCCGCCGGCGTCCACGGCCTCCGTCATCCGGTGCCAGGTCGCCGCGTGCCGGGTCGCGCCCTCGTAAAGGGCCCAGGCCGGGACGTTGCTGCCGGAGTAGCGGGGCAGGGGGCCGTCGTGGAAGTTGACCGCGGCGACCTCGGGCAGGTCAAGGACGTCGGCAGTCAGGATGCGGAAGTTGACCATGCTGAACAGGTAGTCGAACTTCCGCTCGGAGAGCGACGCCGCCAGGTCGCCGTACGGGTCGAGCACGGGCACGGCGTGTTCGCCGGCCCACGCGACGACCGCCGGATCGTCGCTGAGGATTCCCTCGATGCGCACGCCCGCGTCGAGCAGCTGTGCGGCGCACTGGGTGAGGACCCTGGTTCCCCCGATGATGTAGCACGTGGTCGTCATGCTCACCCCTCTGCCGCGGCGGGCTCGGCGGGGCCTGCCGGGTCGGTGCTCTCCGCGTTCGGCGTGCCGTTCGTGCCGGACGGGCCGCTCGTGTCGGGCGTACCGCTCGCGCTGTGCGTGCCGTTCAGGCTGTTCCTGCTGTCCGCGTCCTGCGCGGGGTCCGCGGTCCGGGCGGCGACCCAGCCGTCGATCTGGGAGACGACCTCTTCGTCGAGGGAGAGCTGACCGGGGGTCCACAGCGGGTTCGACAGACCGCGGTGGGTGCGCTCGCACATCTCCCAGTCCTCGTAGTTCGCCTTGTCCCACAGGGCGAACACGGCTTCGTGGGAGAAGTCGCTCTTGGCGGTCTCGGAGGGGTGGAACAGCCAGAAGTGCCGCACGAAGCAGGTGCCGGGGCGCTCGGGCCAGACCCACTGCATCATCACGTAGTCGGTCGTGAATCCGAACAGCAGGTTGGGCAGAATGGTGATCCAGTTGATCCTCTGCCGGTCGGCCTCGGGCACGAGCGGCATGGGCGTGCGCCGGCTGCGTCCCGTCATGGATACGGAGTTGAAGCCGCTGCGGATGGACTGCCATGCCCCGACGATGTCGCCCTCGAGGTCGTACGTGCCCGCGTCGTCGAAGTCGGTGATGCGGTGCAGGTCCTTGTGCGCGGTCGGGAAGTGCAGGCTCTCGTTGACGTTGTGCGCGACGAGCTTCCAGTTCGAGGCGACCGGGTAGTCCTTGGCCTGGACGCATTCCAGGTCGGCGAGTTCGTAGACGCGCGCGAACTCCCCGAACTCGCCCAGAGCCTTGTCGAGGTCGGGAGCGTCGTCGGAGAAGGTGATGAAGACGACGCCGTGACGGATCTCGGTGCGGATGGGCAACAGACCGTTCTTCTCCTTCTCGAAGAAGTGGTCGAAGTAGGTGCCGTTGAGGCTCTTGAGCTTGCCGTTCCGGTCGTACACCCAGCAGTGGTAGAGGCACACGAGGCTCTGCCGCTTGCCGCTGGCCTCCTCCACGAGCTTGTAGCCCCGGTGCCGGCAGTAGTTGTGGTACGCCTGGATGCCGTCGTCGCCGTGGAGGAGCAGGACGGATCCGCTGCCGATGTTCAGGGTGCTGTAGGCGCCCTTCTCCGCGAGGCGGGAGACATGGTCCACCGGGAGCCAGTGCCGGCCGTAGATGCGGGACATCTCCCGCCGGTACTGCTCCTCGCCGGTGTAGAACTCGTGCGACCGGCCGATGCCGCCGGACTCGAAGTAGGGCCTCTGCTCGGCCTGCTCGCTGATGAGGTCGAACATGCTGGACGCGCGCGTCATCTGCTGGGCTCCCTCGGGGTGAGGTGCGTGGAAGGCGGTGGCGGAGTGCCGGCCCCGGGCCGTGTGGGTCTGCGCACCGGAGCGCCCGTGCCGTGGAACTCGCTCGGGTGCCTGGTGGCAGGCACCGGCGCTGCTCCATGCGCGGCGGCGGCACGGGTCGGCCCGGGATCCGGGACAGGACGGACGGAACGACGGGAGAGGGTTGGCTATCGGCGGGCCGGCGGCGCCGTTGCGCCACCGCGCCACTGCTCCGGAGCAACACAGTGCCCACGGCTGCCCGTCGCCACGCGGCGCACGCCGTACGGATCGTGATGTCCGGGGCGCGAGGTGGTGCGCGCGTGGTGTCACGGCGCCCGGCGCCCGGGTCGCTTCGGCTGCATGGATCGCTTCGGTCACTGCGGTCGCTGCGGTCGCTGCACCGGCAC
>NZ_JBSGZO010000768.1:0-2517 GCF_053611045.1 Streptomyces sp. NPDC054841
CCCCTGAAGCGGGCGCCCGGGCCATCAGCGCCTCACGGGTAGCTCACCAGGTTGGCCACGTTGCTGGACGAGTTCGAGGGACCGCCTCTGTCGTTGATGACGTGCCGGATGGTCCCGGTGCCGCCGAGCGAGACGGTCACCATGTTCTGGAAGCGTACGTTCGGGTTGTTGGGGACCTCGAAGGCGTGCTCGGCCGTCACGCTCGGGTTCACGTTGAAGAAGCAGTAGCTGCCGAGTCCGTACGCCTGGTGGCTGGTGACCGTGTTCGCCACCTTGTACGCGGCGTAGCCCTGGGTGGAGCCGTTCATCCAGGCGGCCTGGTTCGGCGGGTCGTACGGCATCTCGTTCTGGTAGAAGTACGTCCGCCCACCGTTGCCGTTCCAGATGGTCTGGTGCTTCTGGTAGTGCTCGACGAACAGGCCGTACATGGTCACGCCGTCGCCGTTGACGACGAGTCCCGTGTCCGCCGTGTTGCTGTTCCAGCCGATGCCCGTGCCGTGGTCGCCGCGCCAGATCCACATGTGGTCGCCGATGACGTTGTCGCTGTTGACCACGAGGCTCGTCGTCGCCTTGCCCACGGCGGCTCCGCCGACGCGGAAGAAGACGTCGTGCAGGGAGGTGGGGTTGGCCGAGTGGTTCGCGGCGGCGCCGGCCGGGCCGACCTCCATCAGTGTCTGCGAGTTGGTGGTGCCGGCGTCGAAGAGGACGCCCGCGACCTTCACCCCGTCGACGTCGGCAACCGTCATGGCCGTGACGCCGTTGTCCGGGATGAACGTGGCGAGGCCGAGACCGAGGACGACGGTGTCGGGCCGGGTTACCCGCAGGGTCTGGTTCAGATGGTAGACACCAGGTGTGACCAGCAGGTTCTTGCCCTCGGCCAGCGCGGCGTTGATCTGTGCGGCGGTCGCACCGGGCTTGACGACGAAGAACTGGTCCATGCCGAGGGAGCTGCCCGCGCTGTTCCCGTTCGCCCAGGTCGTGGCCGAGGAGTTGGTCCTCAGGGAGGGTACGAACACCTTGTAGGGGCCCGCGCCGTCCACGTACAGGAAGGGCTTCTCCCGGACCGCCGGAGTCTGGTTCACCGTGGTGTACGGCGGGTTGGGGAAGCTGTTGCCCGGCACACCCTGGCTGCCGACGAAGACCATGTTCCAGTTGGCACCGTTCCAGCTGCCGAGCTGGGAGTTGCGGGTCAGCCACTGCTGTTGGCTGCCGGACCGCACCTGGCCGTCGATCTTGCTGTCGGCCATGAATCCGCCGCTGGCCCAGCCGCCGTCGTCCAGCGCGAGATTGCCGCGGACGTGCATACGCCGGTACGGAGCGGCCTGGGACACCGCCCACCGGTCGGTGCCGCCCGTCGGGTTCACCGACAGGTTCTCGGCGCCGCGCCAGAAGTTCTGCGTGGCGTTCTGCGGCGGGAACCAGTCGGCCTCCACATGGACGGCGCCGTTGATCGTGACCGAGTCGGGCGACTGGCCGAGGCCGAGGACCTGGGTGTAGAAGCCGACGTTGACGTCGTTGTTGTACGTTCCCGGCTTGAACATCACCGCGTAGCGCTGCGAGCCGAACTGGGTCGTCTCCTGCTGCTGGAAGATCGAGTTCAGTCGGCTCTGGATCGTGGACGACGGCATCGACGGGTCGAAGACGACCACGTTCGGGCCGAGGTCGACGTCGCCGGGCGCGGTGCTCACCGGTGCGACCTGGAATCGCTGGGCAGCCGTGCCGTTGCACGTGTACTGCACCAGCTGGACGCTGTCGGCCGTCGAGGCGGACGGAACGTCGAGGCACTTGCCGCTGTGCCGGCTGACGAAGTGGTACGCGCCTGTGCCCTCGTCGACGGCCTGCCACTGCTGGTTGTTGCCGCCGCCGTACGTCCACAGGTGCACAGCCGCGTTGTCGGCCGACGACGTGTCGCTCACATCCACGACCTGATTGGCGTCATTGCGGTTGTTGATCCGTACGAAGCCGTCGCTGGTCGGCGTGAAACTCCACTGCTGTGCGGTGGTGTTGTTGCAGGTGTACTGCTGCACGGCAGTGCCGTTCACGGTCGCGGCCGACCGCGCGTCCAGGCACTTGCCGCTGCCTGCGTTCACCACCGTGGCCCAACCCGATGGCAGGGCGGCGGCCGTGGCCGTGGCTGCCTCGGCGGAGGCCGGCGGGGTGACGGCCTGGGTGGGCGGGATGGCGGTGAGGACCGAGGCGGCCGTGGCCGCGGCCACGATGGCCGCGACCCAGGGGCCGGTGATGCGGACCGGGGTTGAGCTGTGGCGACCCGCTCTGGGCGTTCGCAGGGATCGGAGCACGGTTTTCTCCTGTGCCGACTGCACGGCATGCGTGGGGAGTTGGACGCAATGGCGTGAACATGACATACACGAGAGCCGTCACTGCGCCGACCGGGATGGGGTGGGGGGTGACAAGTGGACCTGCGAGAGACTTAGTTCACCACGTGATTTAAGAAGTGAACAACAATCGTGTCAAGGGCTTGGTACGGACCACAACCAGTTCGGCCCACCGCGCAGG